>JARGFZ010000024.1 GCA_029210965.1 bacterium
GTGCCATTCCCATTTATCCATATTTGCCACACAGTTAGCTCACATCTCATCACCATCATGAATAATGCGGGCTAGTACCTATTATTAAAGATGGATTTACGGCAGCGGCGTCTTTTGGCGCCGCTGCTTTTTTTTGTAAGGAAAGGGAAATCAACGCTTTTCCCTTTCCTTGGAGCGAAAAGTCCCGGATTGGACTTTTTGCGACTCTATTATAATTGAGCCATGAATAAAAAAGTTCCGGATTTCAGGTCCGCGGAAGAGGAAAAGGCCTGCTGGGCGGAAGCTGGTTCGATTGATGAAGCCGGCATCAGGGAGGACCGCGCCAGACCCCTTTTTTTATCCTCCTGCCGTATTTATTTTGGTTTTTCTCATCTTTTTCTGAAGAAAAGTCCAAAAGTCGCTAAAATAATAAGAAAAATAGCCGCGATCTCATTTTTCCCACCAATATAGAGGATCAGGGCTGATCGGGTGAGCCATCAGCGGCACAGCAGGCCGCCTTACCTGTGTAAGTGTTTGATATTAAAACGCTTTAATCGTGCCACCATTGGCCCATGTGTACAAATATAATGTATTTTATGTAAAATACCGTATACTGTACTTTACTTGCCCACCCCCGCCATGCCTCTTTCCCATCCTAACCATATGAAATAAAAGGGAATATTAACAGACTCCCGTCCCATGTCGGGATAGTTCCCGGGTGGTCTGTCCCTGCCGGATGTGTAATTTATGGCACAAGGCTTGCTGGCTACCTGTTATGCCCGATCAGTAACCCCCGGTTCCGGAAGGCTGGGCCGTGGGGATCCCGAACAATGGGGGAATCAGTCACAGGTATCGGAGGCAAGTAATGGGTAAAGTAGTAGAAGGGCACAGCATGAACCTGATGTCCAAGTGGGGAATTACAACTCCCAGGTATGTGGTGTCAAACTCCCTGGAAGAGTTTGACACTATGAGTGAGAAACACCCGTGGCTGGAGGACTCCCGCCTGGTGGTCAAAGCCCACGAAACCATCGGTGGCCGCGGCCTCCTGGGCCTTGTTAAAATGTGCACCGATCTCAATTCCACCAGAGATGCCATTGAGGATATCCTTTCCTACGACCGGGACTCGATCACAATTAACCAGGTGATCGTGGAGGAAAACGTCCCACACAGCCGGAAAAGAGAGTTCTACGCCTCCGTTATTTCCCGTAGGGAGGGAGTGGAGCTTCTTCTCAGTCCCAAGGGCGGCGTCAACGTTGAAAAAAACTGGAATAGTGTACGTAGCCTGAAAATTTCAACCGGTGCCGCAATTGATACAAGGGCTCTCGAAGAGTTTGTAGGCCAGGCGGGGTTCGATTACAGGTTCCGCAGCCTTCTCGGGGAGTTTCTGCAGCGGCTGCTCACCATGTTTGATGGAGAGGATGCTACCTACCTGGAAATCAACCCTTTTACAATCCTCCGGGGGTGCAAGAAGGTCGTTGCCCTGGACGCGGTACTCGACCTGGATGAGTCTGCCAGGTTCAGGCACCCGGATTGGAAATTCGGGTTCTCATCCGGCTTCGGCCGCTCCATGAGCCATGCGGAGAGGAGCATCCAGGAGATAGATGAGCAGGTAAAAGGTTCAGTGAAGTTCATCGAGCTTGATGGTGATACAGCCCTGCTTCCGGCAGGGGGCGGAGCCAGTGTGTTCCTGGCCGATGCTGTCGTTCGGGCCGGCGGAACCCTTGCCAACTACGCTGAATATTCAGGAGACCCCCCCGATTGGGCCGTAGCGGCTCTCACCGAACGCGTCTGTGCAATCAAGGGGATCAAGCGGATCATTATCGGCGGAGCCATTGCCAACTTCACCGACGTCAAGAAGACCTTTGCCGGAATAATCCAGGGACTGCGCAAGGTGCGCAGCTGTGGTCAGCTGAACGAATCTGTTTCCATCTGGGTTCGCAGGGGAGGCCCCAACGAGGTTGAAGCGCTCCGGGAAATGGGGAAGATAAAAGACGAAGGGTTCAGGATCCAGGTGTTCGATCGAAAAACGGCCCTCACCGATATCGTGGACATGGCTTTTGCCGAGGAAGTGGTATGAGCATTTTGACCCATAAGGACGATCAGGTCCTTATACAAGGTGGCCCTGCCGGGGTGAACGCTGCCCGGTGCATGGCCGAGTTCCGTTATCTCATCGGAGAACCTGTCAACGTACCTGCTTTCGTATATCCCCCCGATGCGGGGAAAACGGTGGAGGTACCCTATGGAACCCAATATGTGTCCACTCCAGTATACGGCACGGTGACCGAGGCGGTTAAAATGCATCCGGAGATCAACACCAGCCTGGTGTACGTAGGTGCCGACCGCGCCGGTGATGCGGCGGTGGACGCATTGGATGCGCCCAACATAAGGCTGGTGAGCATGATCACCGAAAGCCTGCCGGAAAAAGATGCCAGGCTTCTGCTCAAGAAGGCCCGGGATACGGGTAAGATCTTTAACGGACCCTCCTCCATCGGGATCCTTTCCGGCGGGGAGAGCCGCCTTGGAGTCGTAGGCGGGAACTATGAGAACCTGGTTCTGGGAGAACTGTACAAGTCGGGGTCTTTCGGTATCGTTACCAAGTCCGGTGGGATGCTCAACGAGATCATGTGGATTGTGAGCATGCACGGGGACGGTGTGAGTACAGCAGTGGGCCTGGGGGGCGATTCCTTTCCAGGTATGACCTTTGTGGATTGCCTGGAATTGTTTGAGAAGGATCAAGGGACCCACGCGGTCATCATGGTTGGGGAAACAGGTGGTACCCTGGAGGAGGAAGCAGCCTGCTGGTATGCCAGTGAACCGAGGCGTATAAAGATCATCGGGATGGTGTCCGGGTTCTGCCAGGAGGTCCTTCCCAAAGGGATGAAATTCGGCCATGCGGGTGCCAAGGCGGGTCCCAAGGGCGAAGGTGCGGCCGAAGATAAGAGGAAGGCCTTTGAGCATGCAGGCTTTCTCGTGCCTGAATCCTTCAACGAAATGGGCCGGATGATCGCCGATATCCATAAAGACCTGATCAACTCAGGAAAGGTCAAGGTAAAGAAGAGGCGGTCCGCTGAAAAGGTACGCCCTCTGCCCAAGACTGTTGGGCAAGCGGTGTCTGACGGCGATGTCCTGGCCGAGCACATGATCACCTCTACCATCTGTGATGAACGGGGCGAGGAGCCCCTTTACTCCGGTTACCCGGCATCGGAACTGGCCGCCAAGGGTTATCAGATGGAGCACGTGGTGGGCCTTCTCTGGCTTGGCCGGCTGCTCACCAGTCAGGAAGCTGCGGTGGTGAGGAGGATACTAATACTCACCGCGGATCACGGACCTTGTGTCAGCGGAGCTCTGACCACGATCATTGCCTCTTCGGCTGGCATCCCCCTGGCCCAGTCCGTGGCGGCGGGGCTCCTCATGATCGGCCCGCGCTTCGGCGGTGCTGTTACCGATGCGTCAAAATATTTCAAGTACGGCGTCGATGAGAACATGGAGGTTGAAGAGTTCCTGGCCCACATGAAGGAACATGTGGGACCGGTGCCGGGTATCGGCCACAGGGTCAAAAGTCTGAGCAACCCCGACAAAAGGGTCCAGAGCCTTTTAGAGTGCGTCCGGGAGCAGGGTTTTCCAACGCCTGTTCTGGACTTTGCTCTTGCGGTAGAAAAAAGGACTACACGGAAAAAAGAGAACCTTATTCTCAACGTGGACGGGGCCATGGGTGCCGTCCTCACCGATATGGGCTTCCCCCCGGAGGCCCTCAACGGGTTCTTTGTTCTGGCAAGAACGATCGGATTCACGGGACACTGGCTGGATCAGAAAAGGCAGGGCAGCAGACTGATACGGATGTTCAAGTGGCTGGTGCGCTACGCGACCCCAGGAAGGAGAACGGTACCGCCACTCGAAAGCCTTTAGAAAGCAGGGGAAAATTAATCAGACACGGAGACACGGAGACACGGAGACACGGAGACGCGGAGGGCGTGAGAGGGAGAGT
Organism: bacterium; assembly: GCA_029210965.1. Lineage (NCBI taxonomy): Bacteria > bacterium. Next base: position 3,965 of record JARGFZ010000024.1, read on the forward strand.
GGGGGTGGGGGAGAAAAGGCTCGTGTATCTATGTATCTACGTATCCAGGTATCAAAGTAACACCCTAAACCTGCCGCGCGAAAGCGTCCAACGTGCCGAAGGTAAAACCTCCAGGATCGTCCTTTCGGACAACCACACCGCACGCAGGTGCGATTCCCGGAATGACGTTGGTGGAGGTTGCCCCAAGCTAAGATTTCCTCCGCCTGCCTCCCTGTCTCAACGTCTCCGTGGTGAAAAAACATCGCCTTTTCTTTAGTCACGGGCCTTTCCCCAGACTGCCGGTTTCCTCTGCGTTAAAACAAGGTCGCATTAATAGCAATCGTGTTTTCCCCTTCCACCTTCCACCTTCCACATTCTACCTTTAACTATACAACTGCCGCCTTTTTCATCCTTTTGATGACATCCTCGTAAGGGGGATTCCCGAAGATGGCAGACCCTGCCACCAGGATGCGGGCACCGGCGCTGGTTACCTCTGCGGTGTTATCCGGGCCAACCCCGCCGTCCAGCTGAATGGGTATCGGTTTGCCCGCTTCGTAAAGCATGTTGGAAAGATCCTGGAGTTTCTGCATGGTGGACGGGATGAAGGCCTGGCCGCCAAAACCGGGGTTAACGCTCATAATGAGGATGTAGTCAAGGTCGTCAAGGATGTAGCGAAGCCCCTCGATGGAAGTGGCCGGATTAAGGACGACACCGGCTTTGGCGCCTTTGTCCCGTATGAGAGCCAGGGTCCTTTGAAGGTGTCCCGGAGATTCCAGGTGAACGCTGATCATATCCACCCCTGCATCAATAAACGGCTGGATAAACCGGTCAGGTTCCTGGATCATGAGGTGAGCGTCAAAGGGCAGTTCGGTGCAGCTGCGGATCTTTGCCACAACCGGTGGCCCGAAGGTGATGTTGGGGACGAAATGGCCATCCATGATGTCGAGGTGGATAATATCTGCCCCGCCCCTGTCAATCCTGGCGATCTCCTCGCACAGACGGCTGAAGTCAGCGGAAAGAAGGGAAGGGGCTATTTGAATACTGTTCGGGTCGAGAATCATATATTCCTCACATTGAAAGGGTCAGTACCCAGTACCCAGGAGTCAGTAGTCAGTAGTAATACATACTTATTTTTCAATCACTAGTTCTTGGTCCTTCCACAGTAAAATCACAAGGTGCCAGTGATTATCAGCGGTACTATGGATAGTTGGTTAATTTGATCTTCTCCTGGCTCCCGGATGCCGGCTCCTGACTCCTACTTTACCTGAGCACTCAGCACCTAGTACTTAGCACTACAAAGGGCGCCAATGCCACCCTTTGTTACGGTACCTTTCGCTCCTCAAGAAATACTTCATCCACATAGACCTTGAGTACTCCAGGCGATGAGACGACCACAGGTATAGATACTGAACTTCCCGGCCCGATGGTGTCTTCCCAGACAGTTCTTTCGTTCCCATTGATTTCAAGGACCAGGGTGAGAGTTCGGTCCAGGAGCCCGAAGGGCACGGTGTGATGATAAAGGATCACTTGTGAGGGTTCTGCCGGTCCCTGCATTTTTGTCACCGTCAGGTGGATGCTCTGACCTTCCACAACGGCACTGCCCGGAGGAGGGGTCAGGGCTGCAACTGTGCCTGGGGGAACTTTTTCATCTACGATTTCCATAATTCGCCCTGACCGCATGTTCCAGTCCCTTATCCGGGAAAGGACAGTTTCCATAGGCAAGCCGGTCATGTCGGGGAGAAGGTAGACGGCAGGTCTTGGCCCGTCGCTGAGCAGAAGATTGATACTGTCGCTGCGCGGAACAAATTGACCTGGTGGAGGCGACTGGGTGATAACCAGACCGGGGAGGACCTCTTCAACATGGGTGCGTCCGATCTTGCCAAGAGTGAGGCCCGCCTGGGCCAGCTGCAGCTCGGCTTTCCGAAGAGTGAGGTTGGTGAGGTTCGGGATGAAGACAGATGGTGTGCCCTGGCTCACCACGACGTAAACGATACGGTTTGCTTTGATCTTCGTGCCGGGCAGGGGATCCTGAGATATGACGTGTCCAGGCGGCGTGCCGAGGTCGTACCCGGTTCCCTTTACCCGCAGGCCCAGCTGATCCCTGCTTGCAAGTTCCAGCGCTGCGCGAAGTTCCACTCCCTCAAGAGCGGGAACAGTCACCTCTCCGCCTTGCGTAAGGAAGGTGAAGGCCACCCATGCGGAGAGAAAAGCCACCACCACCATGCCCGCGGCGAGAAGGAGTATCCTTATGGCAAGGCCGGTACGGGTCATGGGGGGATTATCCCTTTCGAGAAGGCAGAATGCAGAATGTAGAACGCAGAATAAATCCCATTCATAATCGATTCATAGGTGTTTTGGAGGATGTTGTCAAAAAAAACAGGAGGCTGAACAGGGAAGGAGGAAGGAGGAATAATACGCCTTCCCTCGTCCTGTATCCTTCTGTTTTTCGCCAGGTCGCTCAGTCGCTCATTCTCTTTGTCGGACTGTTTTACCCAGCTTACCGGTTTTCTCAGTGACCTCCGTGACTCTGTGGTGAAAAACATCGCGTTTATAGAAACCGTTCCTTAACCAGGACTTAAGCCTTCCTCCACCCGTCGCCAAGGCTATGGGTGGCAAGCTGCGTCCGAAGCCTGTCACGCCAGAGGCGTGACGGCCTCTGCGTTAAAATCCTTTATTTCTTTTCCATCAGGCATGCGTAAAATCCGTCACAATCGTGCAGGTGGGGCCAAAGCCGAAGCTCTCCCCTGTCGGAAAAAACATTCTGCCGCAAGTCGGGGTATTTCTCTCTCATGTCGAGGCGGTCCATATCCGCCGATCCGGCCAGAAAGCGGTCCACGACCTCTTCATTTTCTTCCTCGAGGAGAGAACAGGTGGTGTACAGCAGGCGCCCCCCGGTTTTGAGGCTGCGAGTCATGGACACCAGGAGGTCCTCCTGGACCGCTGCTATCTGTGAAATAGTTTCGGGATCCTTTTTCCACTTCCCTTCAGGGTGTCTCCGGAGAACGCCGGTACCGCTGCAGGGTACGTCCAGCAGGATGCGATCAATAGTTTTCTCCGCCAGTGGAGATGCGGCTGTGCCAAGGTCGGCAGTTAAATACCTCACGTTGCCGACACCCAGCCTTTTGAGGCTGTCGGACATCATATGGACCCTTTTGTAACTCCTGTCCGCGGCGATGATCAACGCCTGTTCTGATGTCAGCTGGGCCAGGTGTCCTGTCTTCCCTCCAGGAGCAGCACAAGCGTCCAGGATCTTCTGGCCTCGAGCCGGTTCGAGCAGCCCGGCAATGAGCTGGGCGCCCTCATCCTGAACCGTACACAGCCCCTCCTTGAAAGGTTTGAGCTCCCATGGCGGGGTACGAGCCTCAAGGACGATGGCCGTTTTAGACAGCTTCCCCGGTTTTACCGTTACCCCCTGATCCTCCAGGTCTTTCATCAGTTCGTCTCTGCTGATCCGGGAGGTATTGACCCGCAGAGTTAAAGGTGGTGTCCGGTTAAGGGCCTGCAGGATCTGTCTGGTCTCCTCCACACTTTTAAAACTCAACAGGCGTTCTACCAGCCACTGGGGTGTGGAGGTGGCAAGTTCGATATGTTTTATGGGATCGTCATCCAGGGTCGGTATTGGTGAGGATCCCTTGTCTGCAATTTTCCGAAGGATCGCGTTGACGAGGGATGAGAACCTTCGATGTCTGGAGTCCTTGATGATCTGTACAGTTTCTTTGACAGCTGCATGAGCCGGTATCTTGTGCAGATGGATAAGCTGATAGGCACCCAGCCGGAGAGCAATGAGAACAGGACCGGGAAGGACAAGGTCAGGACGGTCCAGCTTACTTTGAATGGTATGGTCAAGGAAAAGCAGATGACGGACAGTTCCTTGTGTCAATTCGGTAACAAGGGCCTTGTCCCTGAGGTCAAGCCTGGCACCATGGAAATAACTGTCGCGAAGAGCTTCCAGGGCGTCACTGCCGGCCTCCCAGGCCAGGAGGATCCGCCAGGCTGCCTTTCGTGCTCCCTCAGGAGACTGAGGTTTGCCCGGTTTCTTTTTCACTGGCAAAGGAATGCTCCGACATGAAGGTTTCGAGGGCATCGTTGACCTTGTCTACATTAACGCGAGTATTGATGCACGGCCCCTCGGGTCGCCGGATAAGAACACCAATTACCGGGATGGGATAGGTGTCCACAATACCGCTTGTAAGATCGCGCTCGCAGGCCACCCCGACAATGAGTTCCGGGTTCTTTTCCACTACCACTCTTCTTGCGAGGGACCCGCCGGTGGCCACTGTCATCTCGATCCCGAGGCGGTCCGCCATCTTCGTCAGTTCGTTGAAATCGCACTTCCCGCACTGGCGACAGTTGTTCACGGACACGGTGATCCTGTAAGGGCATATGTCTCTCTGGACACAATGAGGCAGGAGAATAAGGATCCGTTTCGGTGGTGCCTTGAAGGAGCTTGATCTCACCAGGTCGTTATTGATCTCAATGAAGGACCTTCGAATATCGTCTTTGGGGATACCGAGCAGCTTGCCCACACTCATGATGACGGGCAGAAGGTACCGAACGAGTATGCCCCTGAGCCATTTGGCACCCCAAACCTCTCGCCCTCTGAGGATAATGGCCACCAGAAACAGAATTCCGAGGGTGAATACCACCATGATGAAGCCGAATGCCCAGCCCCAGAAAACAGAAAGGCTTTTACCGAAGTTCTCATATCCACTGGACGGTATGTACCAGAGGATGAAAAGCCCCAGGGCAAAAACGATTTCCAGGCTCAGCAGGAGTCCGATGAAAAGTCTTTTACGGGGTTTAATTTTCATAGGGTCAGAACGCAGAACGCAGAATGTAGAACGTATAATTTATAAACAAGATGTTCTGCACTCCCTGCACCAGGTTTATCGAATTTGTCTTTGCCTTTTCGCACATACGCACTCACGCTCCACGCACTCACGTGCCGAGAATTTCCCCGACCTCGACTGTGTATCCGGCGAGAAATTCCGGGATGGACATTTCCCTTTTCCCTTCCGGTTTAACAGCGAGAACATCCAATGTACCACTGCCGCAGGCTACCTGGATACCATTGGTTCTGGTGGCGATGATGGTTCCCGAGGTTGCCTGGTTCAGTTCCTCCAGGGCTCGTGCTCTGGTAATGAGCAGCCTGCTGCCGGCCCTGGTGGTATATGTACCCGGCCAGGGCGAGAAACCCCGGATCCTGTTGGCGATCTGTCCTGCTGTGAAAGACCAGTCAATAAGGCCGTCTGCCTTGGTTAACAGAGGTGCGTACGTTGCCTGGGAATTGTCCTGCGGGACGGGAGGAAGCTCTCCCTGGTAAAAGCGAAGCAGGCCCTCACGCAGGAGCTGGGCCCCTATTTGTGCGAGACGAGCTCCCAACTCTCCCGCAGTTTCCTCGCTCCCTATAGCGGTGGTTTTTTGCAGAAGGATGGGGCCTGTGTCCATCCCCTCATCCATTTGCATCAAGGTCACCCCCGTCTCTTTAAAGCCCCTGGCAATGGCCCATTGGATGGGGCCGGCTCCGCGCAGTTCCGGGAGGATGGAGGCGTGGATATTGACACACCCCATTTTGGGTACCGTGAGGATGTTGGGGGGAAGTATTTTTCCGTAAGCCACGACCACAGCGATGTCAGGTTTGAGTTTGCGCAGGATCTCCTCGATCTCCGGAGTCCTGAGAGAGTTCGGGGTCATGGCCTCGATACCCCACTGCCCAACTTCTCGGGATATGGGGGAAGCAGTCATTTTCTGACCGCGGCCGGAAGCTTTAGGAGGCTGGGTGAGGACCCCGACGATCTGGCCAATGTCTCTTGAAGCGTGGAAGGAGGGGATAGCCAGCTGGGGACTCCCCATAAAAAGGATCCGCATCAGGATATTTGCGCCTTCATTTTTCGTGCCTGTCGATGGTAAATTTGGCGCCGGATGGCTGAAGTATGGTCAAGGAGCAGGCGTCCTTCAAGGTGATCCATTTCATGTTGTATGGCTACCGATAAAAAGTCCTCAGCGGTCAGCGTCTTTTCTTTGCCTTCCAGGTCCTGGTACTTGACTTCCAGAACCCGGGCTCTTTCAACTTCCACCGTGAATTCCGGGAGACTCAGGCAGCCCTCCTCGAAAGCGATCACTTCGGAAGAGTTCACGATTTCAGGGTTGAGAAAAACGATTGGATCCTTTTCTCCCAGGGCAACACCAACATCCACAACAATCATTTTCAGGGAAACGCCAACCTGTGGGGCGGCAAGGCCGACACCCGGAGCTGCGTACATGGTCTCGAGCATGTCCTCGGCCAACTTGTTTAGTTCAGCGCCTCCCGGCTCGGCAGGTTTGCATTCCCTCCGAAGGACCGGATCTGGATATGTTCTTATGGATAAAAGGGGCAATAAAACCTCCAGTGAACCGTGAACAGTGAATGGTGAACAGCTAACAAAAAGGGAGACACACCTCTGTCTCCCTCCTTATTTATCATAACTCCTGATTGGGTCAAGTCAACGCCTGGCTACGGAACGCAGCCAGGCGAGTTTGAGGTTTGAAGTTTGGGGTTTGAAGCTGTTATTCTACGTTCTGCATTCTGCGTTCTACATTCTGCCTTTAAAGCAATTGCACCGGATCCACCCTCGTCGTCACGCGCACTCCCGGCACATCCACCTTTCTTGCCGCGTGCAGTACCTTCACCAACTCCCCATGGTTTTTGGTCAGTACCAGAATGTGCCACCGGTAGCGGTTGCGTATCTTTACCAGGGGTGCGGGAGCGGGGCCGAGAATGCGGTTGTTTTTACTCGTCGGCAGCTGTCCGGTGAGAGTGAAGGCGGCACTTGTTACCTTTTCCTCGTTGGAGCCGTCCAGAATGATCCGTCCCATACGGCCAAAGGGTGGATAGCCGAGCATCCTGCGCGTTTCGATCTCCGCGCCGTAAAAGGCTTCGTGGTCACCTGAAAGAGCCGTGGTGATGGCGTAGTGGTCCGGTGTAAAGGTCTGGATCACAACCTTGCCGGGCCGCTCGCCCCTCCCGGCACGTCCGGCAACCTGGGTGATGATCTGAAAAGTCCTTTCGCCAGACCTGAAGTCGGGGAGGTCGAGGGCCTGCTCCGCGCTGAGGATCCCGGCGAGGGTAACGTTGGGAAAATCGTGGCCCTTGGCAAGCATCTGGGTACCCACAAGGATGGTGGTCTCACCGGAGTCCATCCGGCGGTAGATCCCTTCCAGGGCGCCCTTTTTCCCAAGAGCGTCCCGGTCCAGACGGTCCACCGCCACACCCGGAAAGAGCTCCTTTAATCCCTTCTCCACTCCCTGGGTCCCTGTTCCAACGGGTCCCAGTTTTCTGCTTCCGCAATCGGGACATTGGTCGGGAGGGTCCTGTTTGTGACCGCAATAGTGGCAGACAGCTTTACGGTTGGCGTGAAAGGTGAGGGTAACGCTGCAGTTGGGGCAGGGCACTGTGTGGCGGCAATCGGGACACAGGAGAAAGGGGGCCAGACCTCGCCGATTTAAAAACAGCATGGCCTGTTCGCCCCTCTCGATAACCCCGGTCAGTTCATCCCGCAGGGCCATGGAAAGGGCAGGATGGTCAAAGTCTGTCTGGGCCGGATCGGACATGTCTATCAGGATGAGATCAGGGTCTGCGGCCGGGGTAACGCGATAAGGAAGGAGAGCAAGTTGGTACTTGCCTTCACTGGCGTTGTACCATGACTCGAAGGATGGAGTGGCTGAACCCAGGACCACCGGAATCTTTTCCAGTTGCCCTCTTTTCACCGCAACATCCCTGGCGTTATAGTTTGGGGTGTCTTCCTGGCGGAAAGAAGTATCATGTTCTTCATCCACGATGATAAGTCCAAGGTCCGGGATGGGAGCGAACACTCCCGAGCGGACTCCCACCACCAGCTTGGCCTGACCTCTCCTGACTGCCTCCCATGAGTTGGTTCTTTCAGCGATGGACATGCCGCTGTGAAGGGTCGCGACCTCTCCCGCTGCCACACCTTCAAGCCGCGAGACCAGAAGCGGGGTCAGGGAGATCTCAGGCACAAGTAGAAGAACACGTTTCCCCAACCCGATAGTATGCAGTGCGGCCCTGAGATATACCTCCGTTTTGCCGGACCCGGTCACACCCTTCAGGAGGATGACTTCAAAACGCTCTTCACTCACACCATCCGAGATACGGCCAAGAGCCTCCTCCTGGGGGAGGGTCAGTTTCCCAACGGCGTTTTCCTCGCGTCTGTAGCTGTTGGAAGGGATGGTGTTTGTAGGGGCAGGGGACAACGCGGGGGCCATAAGACCTTCCGAAACTGCTGCCTCCAGCTGTATGGAGTCGAAGCGCTCTGTGAGCATGGTCGATGTCCGCGGTCCTCTTTTGAGAGTCTCGAGTATTTCCCGGTGAGGTGATTTTTCCTTCTCAAGGGCCTGACGGCCAGGTTCGGTGAGGACGAACTTGGGACCCTTTCCGGAGACCCCGGAAGGGGGGAGGGCCAGCCTCAGCAGCAGGCCTCCGGGACTCTGGTAATAGGATGCCGTCCATTGGGCAAGATCCACAAGCTCAGGGGAGAGGGAAGGGCCCTCGGAAAGGGCAACGATACTTCGCGTTGGAACGGGTGAGGATTCGACAAGCTCGACGACAACGCCCGTCATGGTCCGTTTTCCAAAAGGAACATGGACGATGCTGCCTCGTGTGATTTGGCCCGCAAGGTGGGCGGGCACTTCATAGTAAAACGGGTCCTCCACAGGTCGCGGAAGAGCAACCCGGACAAAGATGGTGCTCATGGTCCGTCGCTGGACGCTATTGCGGGCAGCAGCCGTTCTACGAAAATCAGCTCATTGTCTCGCCAAACCTCTGTCCTGGAAGGGTATTTGGTTTTTTCAGAGAGTTTAACCATGTCAAGATACAGGTAGGCCGTGCCCAGTCGTTTTTTGGACAGGATCTCTATCTTCAGGGGTAATAGCTCATCCTTGCTGATCCACAGTCGTTCACCCACACCCTCCAGGATAAAGCAGACCTTGCCGTCCAGGCGTCCCATAGTCACTGATGCGCTTTTGGACGTGACTGTGGAGAGGATCTTGGTGAGTTCTTCCGTGGGAAGGGTCAGCAAGGCGTAAGGCAGGTCCAGGGCAGTCTGGAGGCTTTCAGTGCTGCCCGGTGTTGCCGGCACAGCCAGAGTTGTCTCCTCTATAAATTCCCCGTCCGGCCCCTCTCGCACAACCATGGCCTCAACAGGATCGGCCCTTCGAAGTGCCGCCTCCATTTTGATAAGGATCTCGGGAGCAGTGGGTGTGTAGGCAAGGGCGGCCGCTCCCAGGGTCCATGCGAGCAATGAACGCAGGATCACTCTTCCTCCTCCTCAAGCAGTTCAAGGTAGGCAGCGGCGGTGGATTCAGGGCTCGGGAGGCCGAGGACCCGGGCAAACTCAAGCACGAACCCTCTCAGATAAACAGGCGCAGGCAGATCTCCCAACCGTTCATTTTCTATGTGCTCAAGGTAGGTTGTGCGGATCCGGGTCCTGGCGGCCACATCACGGAGTGTGAGGCCAAGATCCTCCCTGCGGCGTTTCAGGTAGGTCCCGATACTTTCACCTGGCTCAGGAGGGACTGGCGCTGCTGCATTTTCCGGGGAGACGGGAGCTTCAGGGGTTGATAATCGGGAAGTGATCTCCCTGGAGATCCTCATGTACGCCCGTTCGATTTTGTCGAGCATCTCCTCCCTTTCCTCGCCTGTCATCAGGCTATACGTGGCCAGGGAGCCTTCAGCGTAAAGAGCCTTCATTTTGTGGTAGGCGCGCCGTGCCTCCTGGGGTGTGGGGTTCTCATCCAGGTCGAGAAGCAAGTAGTCCTTGCTCAGTGTATTCTGACTCAAGCTGAACCGTCCCTGACCCCGAGGAGGTTTTTGACGATGGAGTGGATCGCTCTGGAGAAGGCTGATAAAGGGAACGAGTCAACAGCCGCCTTCCGGAATCTCACAGCTTCCCTTAATGAATCGTCCGCATCAATGTGCCCCACGCTGCGGATGCTGATGCCGAAATAATCGTGGCATGCCTGAACGATTTCGGTCCCCAGTTCGTGGTCGTCGTGCCTCCTGGCCTGGTTGACGATAATATTGGGTTTAAAGCTCCTGGCTTCCTCTTCGAGTATGTGACCTGCCTCGGGGTTGATCTGGAGCACGCTGTTGATAAGGGTCCTGGGTGACTGGATACCTCGTGCCACTTTCTCTTCCATGGCCTTGTCAATGGCCGCCGCCACCCCGGATCTCCGTGTGGCTTTTTTGAGCTTTCTGTAAAAGGCGGCCTTGATGAAATGGTATGCGTTTTCCACCGAGGTGGGTTCGGGAAGGACCACAAGGATCCCCTCGTCCGCGGAGAGGAAAAAGTCCAAAGTGTTAAAGGATGATCCGGAGCCAAGGTCCAGGAGAACATAATCTACATCAAGGGAGGTGATGTGGCGGATGAGCTTTTCCTTCTGACTGAATTTGGGATTTGCCATCTCAAGTAAAGCTTTGGACCCGCTTATAAAGTGAAGGTTCGGGTAAGGTGTTGGAACCATCGCCTCGGCCAGCGTCTCGACCTTCCGGCTGAGAAAGTCCGTAAGGGAACGATCTGGATCGGGGATCCCCAGAATTGTGTGCAGATTGGCGCCGCCCAGATCCAGGTCCATGGCGACACAGCGCTTGCCCTGTTTGGCCAGGGAAATAGCTGTATTGGCAGTGATGACGGTCTTCCCTACGCCGCCCTTGCCACCTCCTACTGCCCATATTTGAGGTAGGGGGTTGTTCATTTCAAGGTTCAGCTTTTCCATTACCTCACTGAGCCATGGTCGTAGAATACGAGCCCGCTGAGGAGTTTCGGGTAGAAAAATGTAGACTTCTGGGGCATGCGTTCTTTCTCACCGGTAACCGCCACCAGGTCATCCATCCCGGTTGGCGGCATCACTACCAGAAGCTGGCCTCCGCTCCTGGCGCGGTCCATCGCCTGTTCGAGATCCTTGAAATATTCCAGGTGCTCCTGATGGCTGATCTGCTCGGATGTCATGCCCAGGCACTCCTTCATGAGAAACTGCTCGGCCAGTGTGACCTCCAGCCTCCGCACAGGAGCGGAAATCTCCGGCATCCTGGCTGCCAGATCAACATCATCCCGAAGCAGAGCCCGGCGGAAACTGTTGGTGGCGGGATCGTAGAGGATAAACCCGCGGCCGCCCAGATCAGACGGCGCAGTTCCCGATCGGATGCTTCTTTCTTCATCACCATCCAGCGCATCGAGGGTGAAAGAGGGTGAGAGGCAATCCAGAACCTTCTGGAAGTCATAGTTGTCAAAGCTGTGAATGTGGCGATGGGTAGGAAGAATAGCGAGGCCCGGATCCTCCATTCCAACCAGGGCCATCATGATGAAGTTGTAGCCTTTTTCCGGGCCGGGATCCGGGTCCGCCACGGCCATCTCCCCGGCATAGGTAAGAGCTGTTTCGTAGCGGTGGTGCCCGTCAGCGATATAAAGGTTCCTGTCTTCAAGTTGCTCTGAAATGGCGCTGATAATTTCGGGTTCCACAATGACCCAGAGCCGCCGTTCGATCCCGTCCTGATCGGTGATGTCTATGGCAGGGCTGGAATTGAAGACAGGATCGAGGGTAGATCGTACGGAGGAGGCGTCTCCATCAAAGAGGGTGAATACCTGGCTCAGGTTGCCCCCGAAGGCTTTCATGATCCGGAGCCGGTCTTCCTTGGGTCCCTGGTGGGTCCTCTCGTGAGGGAAGATGCGTCCGCTTTCGAAGGGCTCCAGACGCACCCGGCCGATGATCCCCCAGCGTTTATAGGGGGTCTCCTCTCCCGGAAGAAGGAAAGAATCCTCGATGAGATAATAACAGTGCACAGGGTCGGTGATCAGGGTTCCCTCTTTGATCCAGCGGCGCATGGTGGCCGCCTCTTCATCGTAGTCGCCAGGGGCGGAAGGGTCAGAGCCAAGGATGAGGCGGACGACGTTGAGCGGGTCCCTGGCAAGGAGTTGGGCATGCTGCTCCTTGTCTATGACATCGTAGGGCGGAGCCACTACGAGGGAAAAATCATTTACGGCTTCCGGGTTGTAACGAACTCCAGGGAAGGGTTTGATCTCGGGCAATGGGTACCTCCTGAGGGGAAAGGGTCCATACAAAATGACATGAAAGGGAATCTGTGGCAAGAGCGGAACGCTCTAATGAGCGTTCCGCACGAGTGTAAAGTGTAGAGTGCAGGGTGTAGAGGCAGGCCTTTAAACATCATTTGCGATATATATTGTTTACTGTTTAAATAATGGATGAATTAGTTATTAACAGGGTGCTCTGCACTTTATGCCTTGCACTTTGCACTCTTTCTACACTACACACTACACTTTATCTTCACACTCTTTTCCGGAGGAAAAACCATGCATCACATGCCCACGAAGAGCATAAAGCACCGCCGCAGCGTTCGCAGCTTTGTCAGTGATCCGGTGACGGAGTCGGTTATAAATGACATCCTGGAGTGCGGGAGGCTTGCGCCCACAGCCAGGAACGTTCAGCCATGGCTTATGGGAGCCGTTACCGACCCCGAACTCAGACACCGCATTTCGGACCTTGCCGAATATGGAAAGTTTATCAGGGAAAGCCCGGTGTGTTTCACGGTGTTCACCCTGGCCGATGAGAAATACTATCTGGAGGACGGCTGCGCTGCCACCATGAACATTATTCTGGCTGCCTCCGCCCACGGCCTTTCCACCTGCTGGGTGGCTGGCGACAAGAAAGACTACGGGCCGGCGGTGGGAGATCTGCTTCATGTCCCGAAGGAGTACACCCTGATCAGCCTGATCGCCTGCGGGTATTCAGATGAAAAACCAGATCTGCAGAAGAAGGATCTGGGAGAGGTGTCCTTTAGAGATAAGTATAAGAGCTGAACGCAGAACGCAGCACGCAGAACGCAGCACGCAGGAGGAAAAGCGGCTCCTGAAAGACGGTTATTTTCCCCCCAGTTATTGAGGACACTGAGAAAACCTGAATCTTGGAAAACCTCCACCAACGTCATTCCGGGCCGAGTGAAGGAGGACCCGGAATCCAGTCGCTCTTGTCTGCCACGGCGAAGTGCGAAGGACGAAGACGGGTCATCGCGAGCCGATACCATGCGAAGCGATCCCGGTTACTATTAAAAGCGACGTTTTTTTAACGCAGAGTACGCGACTTGTCGCGGCGTAGCTGAAAGCGAAGACGGAAGGAACGCAGAGGAAGCTTAATCCTGGTTAAATACCGGTTGCTATAACGGCGATGCTTATCACCACGGAGATGTTGAAGCATGGAGGACGAGGAGAAAGGCTAAATTCCGGGGTTAACGATTGGAGTTATTATGCATTTACCTGACGAACTAAAGAAAAACCCTGAAATCGATGTCCCCATCGAGGGCATCCGCGGCTGGAAGGTGGGAGGTACTGAAGGGCTTGTGGTGTTCTTCGAGATCTCTCCGGGCTCGGTCCTGCCCGAGCACTCCCACTGCTACCAGTGGGGCTACGTCATTGACGGGGAGATAGAGCTCACCATCGGGGGAGAGGCGCGGGTTTACCGCAAGGGCGACTCCTATACCATTCCAGAGGGAGTTCCCCATTCGGGTTTGATCCGAAAGGGGTGCCTTGCCATGGATTACTTCGCGGATCCCAATCGATACTGATCCGTGCCGTTGAGAGGAATCCAGTAGCCAGGAGAAACAACCCTCATATTCTTGTTCTCATGATAAGATCCAAGATTATTACCTTATACCTGGTTGGTTTTTGATCTTCTCCTGTGTTCTGCGTTCTGGTAATTTCTCCCGGCTCCCGGCTCCCGGCTCCCGGGTACCATGCACTACGCACTGTGCTCTTCCCTCTTCCCCCTTTTCCCTGTAACTTATCCCCATGAAACCCTCCACTAAAGCCTTTTTCAAGCTCCACGGCTGGCGTCATCCTTTCAGCTTTCTCCACGGCTATATCTACGGGAAGTGGATCAATGCCTACCTCAGTATCATCACCGGGGAAGCGTTCAAAAGCCGTAAAAAGAAAGTCGGGGCACCTCCCTCGGGCCCTCGGGCCACCCAACCCCAGACCGGAATTGGCCGATGGATGGAGGAACGCTACCATTCCAAGGTCCTGACCCATGAGGATGCCGGGAAGATCGTAAAGCTCAACAAACCGCTTCGTGTGGAAAACCCCGAAAGGGTCATCCCCTACGACATCGCCAACCGCATCATCCTCGACACCCCGGGCTCCCTGGCGGTCATGCGCTGCCCTTGCAGGGAGATCAAGGGTGACAGTGCGTGCGGACCCCTTGAGGTTTGTATGGTGGTGGGGGAGCCTTTTGTGGATTTCGTGGTTGATCATGGCACCAACGGCGCCAGAAAGATCGGTCGAGAGGAGGGGATCGAGATCCTGGAAAAGGCCAGGGACAGCGGCTGGATTCACACTGCGTGGTTCAAGGATGCCATGGCTGGAAGGTTCTACGCTATCTGCAACTGCTGCTCGTGCTGCTGCATCCCCACCAGGGCCATGAAGAGGACCGGTCTTGAGGCGAAGTACCTGGCGCCATCGGGTTACGTTGCGGTCATGGATACGGAGATCTGCGCCGGGTGCGGCGGCTGCCAGAAGATCTGCGCCTTCGGGGCCATGAGCGACGACACATGTGTGGTCGTCATAGATCCGGAAAAGTGCTTCGGCTGCGGTGTGTGCGCAAACCTTTGCCCCAACGGTGCCGCTACGATGGTGCTTGCCCCGGAAAAAGGTGTTCCCTTTGATGTAGAAGCGCTGGGGTAAGTGGGAATCTCAGATCTCAAATCTCAAAAAAAGCGGCCTCTCGCTCGTTCATCACAATAAAGTGTGACTCACTAGAGACGCAGGGAACGCAGTTAAAACTTAAGCAGGTCTGGGTTAACCCTAAACAATGTTTGTCTTTCCCTCTACTTCTACTATGATGTTCCCATGAGTCATCCGCCTTTATTCCATTTCGCCGAAAGCTACAACGACGCCGACCAGTACCACCTTTCCGGGTTCCTGTGCCCTGATCCCTTCGCCGTTCTGGAGATAACCAGCCGAAAGGTGATCCTGGCCGTCTCATCCATGGAGGAGGGAAGGGCGAAGCTGGAAACTTCAGGAAAAACGGTTGTCTCCCTGCACCGGAAAAAGAGCAAACCTCTGAATAAGATCCTGGCCGACCTGATCCGGGATCACGGCACCGAACGGATACGGGTGCTTCCATCTTTCCCCGTGGGCCTGGCCCAGGAACTTAAGGGGGAGGGTATCGGCATAGAAATAGACGGACGAACCCTGAGGGAACGGCGGAGGGTCAAGACTCTCGGGCAGATTAAAGCTATTGAACAGGCCCAGCGCAGCTGCGAAGGGGTTTTTACCATGGTCCGATCCCTCCTGGCCGGGTGCCCTGTCAAGGGAGATGTCCTTTTCCACGAGGGGCGTCCTCTCACGGCTCAGAAGGTCCGCTCCATGATCGAGGTGTTTTTTCTTGAAAGGGGTTTCGAGACAGCTGACACCATCTTTGCACCGGGACGGGGCGGGGCTGACCCCCATTGGCGAGGTGTTGGTCCCATCCACGCGGGCGTTCCCATTGTGATGGATGTTTTCCCCAGGTCAAGAACGTCGCGGTATCACTCGGATATGTCCAGAACTTTCGTGGTGGGCCGGGCTACAAGGTCCGTCAGGGAGATGCACGCAGCGGTGGTGGAGGCCCAGGACGTGGCCCTGGAAAGGATAAAACAGGGGATTCCCCTCTCCGAGGTCCATCAGGCTGTCTGCGAGCTTTTTCGGAAGAGAGGGTATCCGGTTCCCGGTGACGGTAAGCCCCCCAGGCGCGGTTTCCTCCACGGTACCGGACATGGTCTGGGACTTGAGATCCATGAGTCGCCTTCGGTTTCCGTTACAGCGGAGATCTTCCAGCCCGGCGATGTTGTGACCATCGAGCCCGGCCTCTATGATCGGCGTATCGGTGGTATGCGTATCGAGGATGTGGTGGCCTGTATGCCGGACGGTACGGTCCGCAATTTGACCAACTTCCCGAAGGATCTGGAAATTCTTTAGGTCAAATTGCGGACGCAGGAGGAGGAGAAAAGGAGAAGAGGGGAAAAGGGGAAGGGAGTCTTAGTGCAGGTTAGCAAAACGGCATAGTCTCCTCTTCTCCCCGTCACCTCTTCACCTCTTCACCTCTTCGTTGAGAGCATCCCCCTGACCAGAGGAATATTTTGAGCAATAAGATCCCGGTATCCATCCAACGCTGCCATAACTACGACCCAGACGAAGTCCGGGATGCTCTCAACAATGTACTCGATCCCCTTGGAGGAATGCGTGCATTTGTGACGAAAGGGGATCGAGTGCTGCTCAAGCCCAACCTTCTCGCTCCAAAGCCTCCCGGGGCAGCGGTGACCACCCACCCGGAAGTTGTGAGGGCCGCGGCACTTACGGTTATGGAGGCAGGTGGCGAGGTGTTCCTGGGGGACAGCCCGGGCGTGGGGTCCCTTTCCGGGGTCCTGAAAAGAACCGGGATCATGCCCGTGGTTCAGGAACTGGGAATCGAGATAGTCCCTTTTCGAAGCCCGGTGCCGGTTCCAGTGCCTGAAGGAGGTGTGTCACGGTCCTTTCTGCTGGCCGAGGAGGCCACCGGTTATGATCTCATTCTCAATCTGCCCAAGTTCAAGACCCACGGAATGATGACCCTGACCCTGGCAGTGAAGAATATGTTCGGGACGGTGGTGGGGGCCGCCAAACCAGGATGGCACCTTCAGGCTGGAGACACAGTGCGGTTCGCGGATATGCTCCTGGACATCTGGAGCGCTCTGCCGCCCGGGCTGAGTGTTATGGACGGCATCACTGCCATGGAAGGAAACGGCCCGGGCTCAGGGGATCCTCTGGCTCTGGGGATTCTCATGGCTTCGCCGTCGGCCCTGGCCATGGACTGTGTTGCGGGGTCTGTTGCCGGGCTGCCTGTTGAAAGACATCCGGTCCTTTACCAGGCCCGGGCCAGGGGTCTCGAGGGAGCCCGTAGTGATCAGGTCCAGGTGCTGGGAAAGGCGATTGAGGATGTGCGCAGGGTGTTAAGGCTGCCCAGGAGCGCCTCCAGGGTGGATTATCGGCTGCCTGGCTGGATGAAAAGGTCCATGCGGAAATCCCTGAACCCCTTTCCCCTTTTAAACCCGGAGCTATGCACCTCCTGCGGCGCATGCGCCGCCATCTGTCCCGCAGACGCCATCACACTTAACAATAAACCCCGCACCGGAGGCCTCGTGGACAAGGACAAGTGCATCAGCTGCTTCTGCTGTCAGGAGGTGTGTCCGGAGAGGGCCATCGAGATTGTTCCGGGAAGGTTGCTGCGCGTGCTGAAGAGAATTAATTTTGCCTGAACCTTCCCGGAACACAAGAAGAGGGGAAGAGGAGAAGAGGCGAAAAGGGGATATTGAGTGAGGAATTTTTCAGAAACATGCTATCCGCTCGCTATTTGGCGAAGGGTGATCGGCAATCGCAGATAGGCAACTATGAAAAATCCTTGGAGTATTATCATGCATCCTTGGAAATTGACGATGATCCAATGATCCCTAATTACTGTATCGCTCATTCCTTAGCCAAGCTTGGCAGATATGAGGAATCCAGGACCTGCATCAACAAAAGCCTGGAAAAATACCGAAAGTTCGTTAGTGAAGGAGGGGCTCTACAAGATTTAAAAGCCGAAGCGACCAGTGGCTGCTGTGTTTCTCCTCCTCTCCTTTTCTCCTCTTCCCCTTTTCAGGGAGTCCTCCGGGGAGCGGCGTTTAACCGCCTATGTGCGACATCGTGCGTGTGCATCCCCGCAGCCCTTCCCCCTCCCCCATCCCATGTCCTTCAGGCTTGGCGCTCAGAGCATCCTGGATGACGGTCAGGATCTGGTCGTCGCTGGCCCCTGATCGCAGAGGTTCGAGAATGTCGGTCTCGTTATCGGAGAAAAGGCAGGTCCGGATCTTACCGTCTGCGGTGATCCGGATCCGGTTGCAATCGATGCAAAAGTGCTGGGAAACCGGTGTGATGAACCCTATCGTGCCTTTAAAGCCTGGTATCTGATAGCGTACAGCAGGTCCGGATCCTTTGCCTCTGCCCAACGGTACGAGGGGACCGTGCACCGTTTCGAGTCGTCCGATGGCTTCAGCTGCTGTGACGACCTTCTCCGGTCCCCAGAACCCCTCGGGGCTCATGGGCATGAACTCGATGAACCTGACTTCCAGTTCCCGGTCGCTGGTCAGGGCAACGAACTGTTCCAGTTCGTCATCGTTAAAACCCCTCATAAGGACCACGTTGATCTTAACCGGAGAAAGGCCCTCTATTTGGGCCGTTATCAGGCCCTCCATGACAAGATGAGGTCCTCTCTCAATGCCGTTCCCGTTGGGAGAGGTGATCCATTGAAAGCGGTCTTCGTTCAGGGTGTCGAGGCTGACGTTGACCCTCGTAAGGCCTGCGTTACTCAGGGGATGGGCCAGTTCGCTCAGAAGCATCCCGTTGGTAGTCAGGCTTATATCGTCGATACCGTGAATATCAGAAAGGGAGCTGACGAGCCTGTCGAGATGTTTGCGTACCAACGGTTCTCCACCGGTGATGCGTACACTGGAAACGCCTCTGGGGGCGAGGAGACCCGCGAGCCGGACGATCTCCTCGTAGGAGATGATCTTATCGTGGGACAGGGAAACGAACCCGTCGGAGGGCGCGCAATAACGACATCTCAGATTGCACCTGTCGGTGACGGAGACACGCATGTACCTGATGGGTCTACCCTGGCTGTCAGTCAACTGCTCCACGAAATAATATCTCCCAGATACACCATTATCTAAACGCAGAGTAGGCGGAGGGTTGCGGAGAAAAAATCCAAATCAAATTAATGTTGAATTTGGAGAGTCTGCTTTTTCCCCGAAATATTGCCTTCCTCTGCGTCCGAAGCCTGTCACGCCAGAGGCGTGACGACCTCTGCGTTTTCAAATAAAAAGGACCCGCAGAAAGGGGCCCGTTTTTTTCGCAGGCTTCTCCTTTCCAAATACGGGAGGCCCGGTCGTTTCCAACCAGACCCATCGGCCGGCCGCCTTGTACGCTTTGCATGCGCCGTCAGGCGGGACGGCTCGGAGAGCGTTTTTCAAATGTAGTACACGTTTATAGCGGGTAAGTTACGAAAAAGAAAGAAGGATGAAGGATGGAGCATGGAGGAGGAATAAAACCGGTCAGTATTCTGGGATATTCAAGACGGCGTTGATCGTCGTTGTCTGCTAATTTCTTCTTCCTTCCTCCTTCCCTATTCCTCCTTCTGGCTTTTCAAAGCATTACAATCCGGCTCTTCATGATCAGGATCTCGAAGGCGACAGAAGCTTTCTGCATGACCCGGACCAGGAACTCGGCCTCCTCATCTGTGATGTTGGACTTGAAGGAAAAACCCACGAGGGCAGCGACCATGTGCTTTTTCAGGACCAGAGGGCAGATCAATACTTCCTTGGGTACCTTCAGGCTCAGCTCCTTGATCCACTGGTTGCTTTCGAAGATCTCCACGCCGTCGAACCTCTCGAGCTTGCGGGATTCACGCATATTGAACAGAACGTTCTGAGGGTCCACGGGGACAGAAAGGGTTCCAAATTCCACTACCGGTTTGGCAGATCCTCCCAGCATCCACCCCAGCGCCTGATCGCCCTTGATGATAAACATGAACGCGTCGTTCACGAACCTCAGCCCGGCTTTAATGACAGTGTGAGCCACTTCATCACGGTTTCGAATACCGAAAAACGGTTCGTTGATCTCTGAAACATCGAAGGGATCGTATACCTCAATGTCCGCTACCTCAATGTCCGCCTCTGTGAGCTCCAGCATCTCGATGTCTTCGTCAGGAGAGGGAGCCTTCTCTCTGGCTGGTTGGCTGATCCGTCGCTGTTCGCTCGCGACGTTGTCGCTGACGGCGATATACCGGGCCTCGTGCTTGATGTTGTAGAACCTTTCCAAAGCCGCAACAATGCGCACTTCGCTGGCCACAACCGGCTGGATGACCCTGTTGGTCTGGAAGGCCACCTCGTCTATGATGTTCAGCTTGTGAGGATCTGTCATGGCAACGGTGATGCGGTGTCCATCCACAACCAGAGGAATGATGCGGTGCTTTGAAATAAGCTCCTTGGGCACTGAGTCGAGAACTTCTTTTGGGATTTTCTCGAAATGGCCAGGCTCGGCGTAAGGAATGTTGAACTGGAGCGCAAGAAGCCTCATCAGCGCATCTTCGGAAACAGCCCCCATTTCCAGAAGGTTGGTCCCCAGTCTGCCGCCGAAAATGACCTGTCGCTGAAGAGCCTCACTCAGGGCTTTTTCGTCAATGAGTCCTTTTTCAATCAGCAGTTGGCCGAGGTTCTTCTTCATCCTTCAAATCTCCCGATTCGTCGGTGAGCGGTTTTCGTCCGAATACCTTTGCCACGGCAACGCTGATCTCGAAGAGGATCAGGAGAGGCCCGGCCATGAGAAGCTGTGTCACTATATCGGGAGGCGTCAGCATTGCCGATCCGACAAAGGCGAGCACGATGAAGTAACGGCGGTTCTTCGTGAGGGTCTGATAAGTAAGCAGGCCGGTTCTGGCAAGAAAATAGGTTACCAGGGGCAGCTCAAAGACAAGGCCGAAGGCCAGTAGCAGCTTGGTGGCGAAGGAAAGATACTCCTTCAGGGAAGGAAAGGGACGGATAGTCTCGGTGGCAAAACCAAGGAGGAACTTGAAACCGAAGGGGAATACGACGAAATAGCCAAAGCTTGCCCCTGTGACGAAAAAGAGGGTTGAAAAGATCACAAAGGGGAAAATAACTCTTCTTTCTTTGCTGTAAAGCCCCGGAGAGATGAAAGCCCAGAGTTGGTAGAAGAGCACTGGCAGGGATAGAAAAATACCGGCGAGAAAAGAAACCTTCAGGTAGGTGAAGAAGGCCTCCGTCACACCCGTGAAGATCATCCAGGAGTTATCCGCCGGAAGGGAGGCGACAAGGGGGATAGCAATAAACTCGAAGATTTTGTCTTTGAAAGCGTAACAGGCCAGGAACCCGACACCAACAGCGGCGCAGCAGATCATCAGCCGTTTGCGCAACTCTTCCAGGTGAACAGTGAACGGAAGTCTGTCGTCAGCCATCCTTGGTGTCGTCTTCCGTTTCATCCCCACCCTCGATCTCCTCAAGTACATAGGATGGTTCGGGCGGGGGTTGAGGGGAGAGTTCAGGTTCAGTGGGGGTGTTTACTATTTCGGTGGGAGTTGCCGCCTCATCAGCCCCATTGCTATCCGGCTGAAGGGTGGTTTCTTCCTCTTTATCCTCGTCAGGGACCATGTCTGGGTATCTCTGCCGGAACACCTCATGCTTTTCCTTCTGAAGGTCCATGCGGACCGTTTCCTGAAGATCATCCGCTGCTTTACGGAACTCTGCGAACCCCTTTCCCAGAGTTCGGGCGAGGTCAGGCAGTCTTTTGGGTCCGATGACGATGAGGGCTACTACCAGAATTATCAGTATTTCCTGCATTCCAATACCGAGCATTATCTATGAACCTCTAAAGTGTGTGGGCGGCCCTCTATAGCACATCATCTGCTTCGTTATCGCCCCTCGGAAAGCCGCGCCGTATGTCGTCATATACGCCTCCGGTTCCCTCAGGACTCTGGCCTTGTATCTAACCCCTTCTTGAAAGTCTTGAACAAGCTGACAGCTGACTGCGGTTCTCTTCTTTGAGCCTCGTATCTGGAGCACTCCTGACAGCCGATAAGCGCGTTCCATCCTACGCGACAACGTACTGCGTTAAAGAGATTTATCGATTTTACAGTTATACTATTATAAAGCCACTTGCCGCTCTTTGATGAATTAAATTTTATATGTTATTTACAGTACCCTGTCAACGAAAGCACCCAATGATAAAGGGAAAATCCATATGAAAGACGAAGCGGTCAAAAAGGAAATCCGGGACCTTCTCAAAGAGAGGAAAGCTGTTCTTCTTGCCCACAATTATCAAAGGGACGAGATACAGGAGATCGCCGACCATACTGGTGACTCCCTGGGCCTGTCACAGATCGCGGCCGAATCAGATGCCCAGGTCATCGTTTTCGCCGGGGTCCACTTTATGGCCGAATCCGCCGCCATCCTCGCTCCGGACAGGACGGTTCTTCTTCCCCGGGCCGACGCCGGGTGCCCCATGGCCGACATGATCACTCCGGAGGGAGTGGCCGATCTCAGGGAAAAATATCCCGGTGGTACCGTGGTGGCCTACGTCAATACATCGGCCGCGGTCAAGGCAGTAAGCGACATCTGCTGTACCTCCGGGAACGCCGTTAATGTGGCAAAGTCATTGCCGCCCGAGGCCGATCCCCTCATCATGGTCCCCGATATGAACCTGGCGCAGTACATCGCCACCCAGGTTGACAGGAAGATCGTCTGGCACGAAGGGTACTGCCCTATCCACCATCAGTACACCGCTGAGGATGTCCTGAAAGTCAAGGCCCGGCATCCTGACGCAGTCTTCGCGGCCCACCCGGAGTGTCGGCCGGAGGTCCTGGCGCTGGCCGACCATATCACCAGCACCTCTGGCATGTACACCTTCGCCCGGGAGTCCAAGGCACAGCAGATCATTATAGGTACGGAGATGGGGGTCCTCTACAAAATGAGGCTGGAAAGTCCGGAAAAAACCTTCATTCCCTTGTCCGGGAACATGATCTGCCCCAACATGAAGCTGACAAAGCTTGCCGACATCCGGGATGCCCTGGTCAACATGGAGCCGGTGGTGACAGTGCCGGAAGATATCAGGGTCAAGGCAAAAGGGGCGCTGGACCGGATGCTGGCGGTGCCGAGGGACTAGGAGTCAGGAGCCAGTACCCAGGAGCCAGTAGTAAAATGGCCTCCCAATGGGAGGCCATTTTTATGTGATCCTTTGATTTAAGATCTTTGCTTAAAGATCTTCTCCTGACTCCTGGCTCCTGGCTCCTGGCTCCTCAATTCGCCATTCCCCGCTCTTCCCCCCCGCCTTGTGCACAAGCCTGATATCCGTGACCCTGATCCCCTTCTCCAGGCTTTTGAGCATGTCGTAGACGGTGAGGGCGGCGATAGACACCGCCGTCATGGCCTCCATCTCCACCCCCGTCTTTCCGGTGGTCGTGGCGGTGCCTTCGATGCGGATGCCGGGGAGATCCTTGTCAGGAACGACATCGACCTTCAGGGAGTCGAGCCCGATGGGGTGGGTGAGTGGAATGAGTTCGGAGGTTTTTTTGCCGCCGGTGATCCCGGCGATGCGGGCCACGGCAAATACGTCACCCTTGGGTACGCCGCCATCCAGGACAACACCCAGAGTTTCGGGTGAGACCAGCACTTCAGCTCTTGCGGTGGCGGTTCGATGTGTAGCATCTTTCGCGCCCACATCCACCATCCTGGCGCGACCCTTTTCGTCCAGGTGGGTCAGGTCGGCCAAGGGGCTACTCGTCCTCGTCCATGAATTCGGTAATAATGCGGGCGTCTTCGGCAGAAACATCCCTGAAGGCTATGCCCAGCCCCACCATCCCATCATCGAGCTCCCGCATATGGACGATCTCACCGGTTATCTGGATGACGTGATCCCTGATGCCGAGGATGACCTCCACCTCTTTGTTCTCTGACGGGACGGGTTGGGAACACTCAAGGAGGATGCCTCCTTCGGAAAGATCCAGGGTTCGCCCCACGATCTCCAAATCAACACGGCCATCGGGATCCTTGTGGCTCAAGGAAACGAGGTTAAGAGTCTCAAGGCGTTTGTGGCGTGGTCTCGGTGGCTTTTTGCTCAACGTGATCCTCCTTGATGACCATCCTTGAGGCTGCTCGGCGGTAGACTTTTTAGCGGGAAATTAACCTCTACCAAGAAGTTTGATATAGGGCGATGGATATCATGTTTTCCCTTCTATTGCAATTAGTTTGGCCGATTCCTTTTGACTTTGAAAGGTCGATTGGCTATAGTCAACGGGTTTAAAAAAGGAGGGGTATGCACAGGATTTCTGTGTCCACCAGACGGAGGGAAGAGCTGGTGGATGTCACATCATCTATCGAGGATGCTGTCGGGAAGGCCGGCATTCCTTTCGGCCTTTGTGTTTTGTACTGTCCCCATACAACCGCGGCGATCACTGTCAACGAAGGCGCTGACCCTTCGGTTGCAGAAGACATGGTGATGGGTCTCCAGCGGTTGATACCCGGGGATTGGAACTTCTCCCACATGGAAGGCAACTCGGACGCTCACATAAAGGCCAGCCTCATCGGGCCCTCGGAAACGGTGATTATTGATGGCGGCAAGCTTGTTCTGGGCACATGGCAGCGGATCTTTTTCTGCGAGTTCGATGGTCCTCGAAAAAGGGTATTTTTTGTGAAGCTTCAAGGCAGGGAAGAGACCAGATGAGCAGCCAGCTCAGCCTGGAAGGGTATAGGGAGTGTCACGTTTGCTCCGTCACCAACAAGATGAAAGCCAGGCAATGTTTCCAGTGTATCGGGCGCCTGGATCTTAAGGACCTGCTGCTTCTCGAGGGAGAAAAGCGCTGGCGTCGTCAGCGAGCACCCATCCTGTCTGCCATATTTCCGGGATTGGGCCACTGGTACTCGGGCCGCAGGTATATCGGTACCTACTTCTTTGCCATGGCTCCTCTGAGCATCGGCCTTATCCTTGCAACCTACCAGAAGTGGAGCTGGGGGTTGTCGATCCTTACCTTGTCCTTTATTCTTGTCTGGTTCCTTGCCATCATCGATTCCAGAAAAGGCCCCTTCTACTTCAATCCCCCCTGCCAGGAGGCCTGTCCGGGCAGCGTGCCATGCTCCCACTATGTTCACCTTGCCGCGGCAGGGAAAGACCTTGAATCCCTGGAACTGGTTGAGTCGGTATGCCCCTTTCCAGGGACCATAGGAAGGATCTGTCATCACCCCTGCGAACAGGAATGCAACCGCGGCAAGGACGGTGAGTCGGTGGCCATCTGCGCTCTGAAGCGGTTCGTGGACGACAATACGGACAGATCCTATAACTTCTACCGCAGGGAACTGGACAAGGGAGTCGAACCTGTGGGCAAGAAGGTTGCTGTGATCGGGGCTGGGCCTTCGGGTCTGAGCGCGGCTCTTTACCTGAAACTCTTCGGGTTTGACGTCACGGTCTTCGAAGGCCGTGAGTTCGGGGGAGGCACTCCCGCTATTTACGCTCCGGAGTACAGGTTGCCACACAGCATATATAAGCGTGAAGTGGACAGGATCCTCGAACTGGACCTGGACCTGAAGTTCGGAATGAGGCTTGGGGAGGATTTTACTCTCCAGGATCTGGAGAAACAGGGATTCAATGGCATCTACCTCGCCCTTGGCGCCATGCGGTCCATTGTTCTGCCCCACACCGGTGATGAAAAAGAAGGGTTCCTGGACGGTCGGGATTTCCTGGAAACGGTGGTCATTGGCGGCGGGATGGAGCTTCCAGGCGAGGTCCTGATCATAGGCGGTGGCAATGTGGCCATGGATGTGGCCCGTTCCGCGGTGCGCTGCGGTGCGGACAAGGTGAGGATCATCTGTCTGGAGAAACTGCCCGATCCGGAAGAAAAGAAGTTCACCTACGAGAAAAACGAGTGGCGCCGTGTCAAAACCGAGGATACAAACCAGTTCATGCCTGCCCACCCCTGGGAGATCGAGGAGGCTCTGGCCGAAGGTGTCCAGGTCCTGGATGGCGGGGCGACCCTATCCTTTGACAGGGAGGGTGGGAAGGTCGTGAGAGCTCACTGCCTGAAGGTCGAGAGGATCGACCGTGATCCGCAGGGCAGGCTGATCCCTGTGCTCACTGACGGTTCCGAATTCTCTGTTAAGGCCGACTGGGTCATCACCGCCGTGGGATCGGCTCCGGATTTCAGCTCCCTGGGCGGAGTTCCCAGGACAACCCCACTTATGGAAGGAACGCCCCTGGTTCAACTGGAAGAGGGCACAGGGGTATCTATCCCGGTCGTGGCCGGAGGCGATCTGGCTGTGGGGCCGGCATCGGTGATCGAGGCCATCGCTGCCGGCAAGGAGGCCGCCCTTCATTTTTACAGGTCCCTTGTGGGAAGCCCTGCAGTCACTATCCGCTACAGGACACGCAAACTGATGGAGCCGTGGGCCAACTACGCCGACAGCCTGGACTTCAGGAACCGCCGCCGGGAGTTGACCATCGCGAAGGATGAAAGAGTGTGCTCCTTCAAAGAGGTCTATGGCGGGTTCGCCGAGACAGTGGCGAGGCAAGAGGCCGACCGGTGCATGCGCTGCGACTGGCCGCTGATGAGGGAAAGTAAAGTGAGGAAATTCTTCCGAAGCATTAAAGGACAGAACGCAGAAGAAGGTCAAGAACAAGGTTAAAAGATCGTCATTCCGACATCATTGAAGTCCCGTTCCTTACAAATCAATGACTTACGGAGTGAGTCATTGATTTGGGCGCCCCGCGCGGGGCGCATTGATGACTTTTTGCGAAGTCATCAACTTTCCAGGAGGAAAAACATGAGCAAGGATGTCCATAAATGCAAAGGCAGCGACAGCTGTCATGAGGAGAACCACATGTGCAAGATCGTGATCCGGCAGGAGTTTGACAGGGTGCGTGAGATCGTCAGGGACAGCGAATATTACTGTAAGCTCTGCGGCCGGGCCGCTCATAACGAAGCCAATCTCTGTAAGCCGGCGAGAATCTAGGTCTGGACAAACAAAGCCTCCCGGTACGGGAGGCTTTGTTTGTTGAGGAACCTTTACAATGAGCAATGCAATTAAGGTTTCAACCTAAACTCCGTTTCTGGCTAAACTCGAAACCCTTGTTTCATAATTCCGGGCGAGTAGAAGGTAGAAAGTAAGAAACTCAGTGCCTGGCGTCTGGTGCCTGGGAACAAGGTACCAAATACCAGGTACTGCTCTTCAGTCCCAATTCACGGCCTGAACCCTTTGGTTCCTCAACAACAAACAGCAAGTGGCGAGGAAAAGAGTTATACTTTTACCTTCATACTTTTTGCTTTCTATCCGTATCCAAGAGAAGTGTGTCATGCGTCGTATTCTTCTGTTTCTGGTAACAAACTTTGCTGTCATCCTCGTCCTTGGAATTGTCGCGTCCCTATTGGGTGTTAATCGGTTTTTAACACCATCAGGCCTCGATCTCAAAGCACTCCTGATCTTCTCCTTTATCTTCGGAATGGGCGGCTCATTGATATCCCTTCAGATCTCCCGATGGTCAGCCAAGCGCCTCACTCGCTGCAAGGTCATCACTGGCCGCAGTGGCAGCGAAACCGAAACATGGCTCTATTCCACGGTGGAAAGGCTTACCCGCCAGGCTGACCTCCCCATGCCCGAGGTCGCTATCTACTCCAGCAGCAGCCCCAACGCATTCGCTACGGGACCAAGCAAGCGCCGGTCCCTCGTGGCCGTCAGCACCGGTCTCATGGACAACATGAAACAGGATGAGGTCGAGGCCGTTTTGGCCCATGAAGTCAGCCATATCAGGAACGGGGACATGGTGTCGCTGGCTCTTATCCAGGGAGTTGTCAACACCTTCGTATTTTTCTTCGCCAGGGTCGTGGGGTACGCTATCGACGCGGCCCTTTCCAAGGGCAAACAGAGCAGAGGCCCAGGAATCGGTTATTATCTGGGAACCATCGTTGCTCAGATCCTGTTCAGTATCCTCGCCTCAATCGTTGTTTTCTGGTTCAGCCGGAAACGGGAATTCAGGGCAGACCAAGGCGCCGCCCGGCTGTCCGGCGCGGAGAAGATGGTCTCCGCACTGCAGGCCCTCCAGCGGGGGGTGTCGCAGCCACTGCCGGGCTCCATGGCGGCCTTCGGGATATCTGGTAAAAAAGGGACCGGCCTGAGCCGGCTCTTTATGACCCATCCTCCCCTCGAGGAGAGGATCGCGGCCCTGCAGGGCTCTGGAGCACACCCGGAATAGGGGAAAAAGGCCTCAGGATTGTACAGGGCAGAAAATAGAAAGTAACATGTAGAAAGTTAAAAAGTAGATACAAGATACTTGGGACAGGTACCCGCAAATACCTGTCCCTTTTACCTTGAACCTGTTTCCTCATTACTTTCCTCCCAGAGATCTTCAAGGACTGGAAAAGGCTGAGCCAAGGGATCGCCGATGCGAAGTCACGCCATCCGTCTTCGTTGCACCATGATTGCGACTCCGACGTGACAAGCAGGCGTGGTTAAAAGGCAAGATACGACCCTAGGGTCTTCCAGGAGCCAGGAGCCAGGAGCCAAAAGGAAAGCGTGCTTCCTTTGATGGCGGCTAAAGCTGTCTCTCGCAGGGGAGCCCTTCGATCATGCCATTGGCGTGACTCAGGCGGCAGGGTACGCAGAGGGAAAGATTATTTACGGATTGGGAATTAAGTTCCGGGATTAGCTTTTCAGCTTTTCCCTGATACCCTTGGACCGTTCGGGCATGGCCTTGTGGAAAAATTCCGCCTGCGCCTGCAGCCTGGCAAGCTTGTCGCGGACGAAAACGCTCTGCCATGCCTGGATCTGTTCCCTGGAACGATAATAGAGCAGCATCCAGGGGGCCTTATTACTCATCGTCCCACCCCGCAAGGATCCTTCTCAGGTGAACTGTATCCGCTTCATCCTGGGGCCAGCCTGTGCCTTCCTTCATGGCGATGAGAGCCTCGATGGGGGCAAGGGGAACCACACTTCCCTCGATGTCCATCTTTTCCCTGTTATCATAGTTGGCGCTGAAACTGACCGGCTCATTAATGAGAATATCCACCTGAAACCAGGAATTCGCCCTGTCGTAAAGGGAAAAAGCCAGCATCCCCTTTTCCTCGATCCAGTTGCGCCTGACAGCAGGATCGAGGATCAGTTCCAGTTCCACCGGCGCCCTGGGAGCCAGGTCCAGAACTTGGGCGCTATCGATGAAGCGCCTCAGGTTGTTTTCCTCGAGGCAGATTCCCGGCCTGACCCCCCGATTCTGGGTTTTGTTTTTGTTGTAAATGGCTCGGATAATTTGGAAAATTATGAAAAAACAAATGGATTCGACCTGGATAAAGGGGACTTTAAATTTGAATTTGTACCTGATGTTGTTGTTTTCGATTCCGGGAGGGTGTTACGTAGACGCATCTCTAATTAGTCTGAAATATCTGGTTGTTTAAATTGGGACCTCAAGGTTGCCCATCTCAAGGCTCGTCATCCGACTGACCCCCAGAATTCCACTGATTCTAAATGCACTTGACAGGGCCACAAGTCTGTATATGCTTAGTAACAACAATGTTGTTACGCCAGGAGGCCTCCTTTATGATCAAAAACCTGAAAAAGCATGGAAACAGTATGGCCCTGGTGATAGAAAAACCGATCCTGGATCTGCTGGGGGCCGACGCCGACACTCCTTTCGACATCACCACCGATGGGCAGGCTCTGATTCTCACACCCGTTACAGACCCTTCCCGCCAGGAAGCTTTCCGATCCGCCCTTGAAGGGACTAACACCAGGTACGCCAGGACTCTGAAGAAACTGGCGGAATAATCCGGTGGCCCCGAAATTCCTGAGTTTTGCTGAGGTCATCGAGATCCACCAGGACCAGTTGGCCCGTTACGGCGGTGATCCGGGCATAAGGGACTTAAACGGTTTGAAATCGGCCCTCGGCACCCCCGCTGCCACTTTCGGCGGCGAGTTTCTCCATCCCGATATTTGCACCATGGCGGCGGCCTACCTTTTCCACATCACCGGGAACCATCCTTTGGTGGACGGCAATAAACGGACAGGGACCGTGGCCGCCCTGGTGTTCCTGGATCTGAACGGATACGAATTTAATGCCCCCGAGGATGAACTCACAGATGCTGTCATGGCAGTGGCATCGGGGCAATCAGGCAAGGATGAGGTGACTGAATTTTTCCGCAAATGGACCAGGAGAAAGGAATAGAAACACCGAATCGTAAGACCAGTCATCCGCATCTCACTCTTTGAGTTTGCAGCTTTTCAGGAGAATCTTATGCCTTGAGATACGACCCTCGGCCCTCCATGGTGTCATTGCGAGGCCCGCAGGGCCGTGGCAATCTAGGGTTTTGAGATTTGAGATTTGAGATCTGAGATACTCTTTTTTAACAGGGATGAAGGGGATGGGGAAAGGCAGTCCAAGGTCCAATGTCCAAGGTCCAACGGGGAAAACCAGGCCTGTCATTCCGGAAGTTCTGCCAAAGGCATGACTATCCGGAATCTATTTCAAATTGCTGAAGCGGCAAGAGCGGCCTCTCGCCCTTCGACAAGCTCCCCTCGACAGGCTCGGGGCAGGCAGGCCAGGCGCAGAGTTCGCAGGGAACGCAGAGAAATTCATGAAAATTGGATTAACCAAAACCTGCTTGTCCGCCATAGCTGGACGGCAGTCGTTAGCGACGGCGGAAGAATGTGCCTGTCACGTCGTAGCCGATCGAGGGGCGTTGGCGAAGACGGAAGGTGCGACCCCACGGTTTCCCCTTATGTGTAAATTAACAACAAAACCAAAATGGAACATGAAACACCAAGAACTGTATGAATAATTATTACGATCCTTAGAATGTTCCCAAGCCTCAATTAATTCTTCAGGCAACGCATCCACCATATGATTCGAAAAATCATCATAACCATCCCCATCCCCCCCATCACCCGATCTATCATATGTACTTGGATCTGATGGGTCATCATCATGGTCCGAATTGCCTAATTCATCCTCATACTCGCCTTCGATCTCCATCCCCGTCGTATCCGTATACCTGAACGGATTATTCCTCCCGTAGGCGAACCTGTTGAGGCTCTGCGGGTCCAGGATATTCCCCCATAACGGATCTTCGGAAATAAACCGTCCCACCTCCGCATCATACCATCCGCCTTCGCTAACGCCTGTCGACCAGCTACGGCGTGACAAGTCTCGCATTGAAATAGAACAGACCGGCATCCTTGTTCCAGGGGTGGCAGGTAAGCATCGAATTAAAGTGAGGAGGGGTTTGATCCAATAACCAAGATCCAAGGAATTTCTCTGCGTTCCCTGCCTGTCCTGAGTCCCGCCGTTGGCGGGATCGAAGGGCGAAAGGCAGCCTTTAACGCTTTTCAGAAATTTTAAAAAATCTGAATAGTCATGCCATTGGCAGAACTTCCGGAATGACGGTTTGCCTTTTCCCCGACACACCGACACTCCGTTACCCCGATACGGGTTTCCCATCCCCTCCATCCACTTTATCCTTAAAATCGGAATAAAGAATGTGGAATAGGGAAGGTGGTAGAACGGCAAGTGCAGTAGTGCAGAATACTCATGCACAAAAGCCCCGCCATAGGTGCGGGTGCACTTGTGCACTGAATTTCGTGTCTTCCCCACTGATTTCAGGTTTTCCTCTGCGGCCCTCTGCGGTGCGAACATGATTGGTCGCTCTGCGAAACTCTGCGTTAAAGCTTTAGTCACTTTTTATAAAGAGCGGGATTGCTTCGGCCCCATCTTTAGCCTCGCAATGACAGGCTCTTTTTCTTCCTGTTTGGATTTGCCTTTCTCAGTGTTCTCTGTGAGCTCAGTGGTGAAAAACATCGCCGTTATAGCAACCGGAATTTAACCAGGATTAAGCTTCCTCTGCGTTCCCTGCGTCCCTGCGAGAGGCAGCCGTTA
Source organism: bacterium (assembly GCA_029210965.1). Lineage (NCBI taxonomy): Bacteria > bacterium. Next base: position 35,476 of record JARGFZ010000024.1, read on the forward strand.
TCGTTTTTACTGGAAACGTGTTTTCCCCTTCAACGTTCTACATTCCACATTCTACATTCTGACTTTAAAACAATTCTTCCTCAATAATCTCCTCGTTCAGAACCTTATAACCCTCTCCCTTTTTCACCTGCTTGCCCGGTATTTCCATCACCTCCACCAGCACCATCTTCCTCGCGTACCGGATCTGCAGACGGTCCCCAACCTTGACCGACTTGCCCGGTGCGGCGGGCCTGCCGTTGATTGTGACATATCCGTTGTCGCAGAGGGTGGCGGCCAGAGGGCGGCGTTTGACCAGGCCGGAGCGTTTCAGGTACAGATCGAGTCTCAGACGACCTTGTTCTTTATCCGTCATCAGGGAAGACCTCGATGTAGGTGGTCTTCTTGAGTTCATTCAGCCATCGGGTGCGGACAGATTCTTCCCTGTCCGCCATGAGGCTTCTTTCCAGTGTATTTCTCACCTCCGTAAAAGGTGGTGGCTCGACGGTTCCACGGGACTCCAGCCGCAGAATATGGTAGCCGGCCGAGGTTCTCACCGGGCCTCCCACCTCGCCAGGTTCAAGGGTCGCGGCGAGATTTTCCAATTCAGGAAGGAGTTCTCCCTCATTGAAAGTTCCAAGTCGTCCACCCTTGTCGGCCGATGAACTGTCCTGGCTGTATTCGGAAACCATGCTGTTAAAGGATGCGCCGTTTGCGATCCGGGCAAGGATCTGCTCAGCGGATCTCTCTACAGCTTCGTCCTTTTCCACTGGAGCCCCCTCATCAACAGCCAGCAGGATATGACTTACAGTGGAAGTGGTTTTCCTGGGATAGGTCTTGAGATAGAGCTCCTGCAGTTCACTGTCCGAGGCCTGAATTTGGCTGGACAGGGCAAGGCCCATTGCTTTGTTGATGGTGATCTGGACCCGGAGGTTCTCCCTGAACGACTCAAGAGTGTCCCCTGTGGAGGCAAGGGCTTTTTCAAACTGATCTGGAGCTATTTTGTTTTTCTCACGGATGGAAGTTTCCGTTTGATCCAACTCTTCCGTTGAAACGGAGATGTTTTTTCCGGCTGCCCATATAAGAACAAGTTGTCGCTCTATAAGAAGATCCAGGATCTTTTCCCTGGGGAGATTGGGATTCTGTTCGATGGCGGCTGTAAGTTCACGATGAGTTATGGCCTCATTACCTACACGGGCCACCACCCTGTCACCGGCAAAAGCTGCCGATGCCATGAAGTTCATAGACAGGAGAAAGATGGTGAGAACGGTCCTCATTTAAGAAATATCCTCCAGATTCTCCGGGTATATGATGATCCTGGCCTGCTTCTTCAGGGATTCGAGCCACTCCTTGAAAAAAGATTCCTGGCGGCCCTGAAAGATCCCCTCCGCGATCTGGTCCCGCACCTCCTCTAACTTCTGAAGCCTGGGCCTCATGCGGTCCTCGACCATGAAGATATGATAGCCATATGCTGATTTGACGACCTTGCTGATGGAACCGACTCTGTATCGGAAAACGATCTCGTCGAACTCCTCGGGCATCTGGCCTTTGGCAAAAACTCCCAGATCCCCGCCATCCTGAGCGTCGGGGCTCAGGGAATGCAAGCGGGCTATTTCCTCAAACTTTTCCCCCCGCACGAGCCGTGTCCTCAGAGCGTTTGCCTCTTCCTCCGTGGCTACAACGATCTGCCTGGCCTTGACCATCAGAGGCAGTTGGAACTGATCCTTGTTGGCGTCGTAGAACTTTTGTATCTCATCATCACTTACGTGGATGACACTGTCGATCTCCTTTTTGATGAGCTTGTCGATGAGCAGCTTTTCCTTCCGATCCTCCTTCCACTCCTCCAGTTTGAGCCCGATCCTCTCCAGAGCCTCGTCCAGGGTGTCCTTGGGATAATCCTCCTTGAGATGGGTTATCTCCAGGTTCAGTTCCTCATCGGAAACGAACAGGCCGCGCAGATCGGCTTCCTGCAGCAGGATCTCTGTCTCGATGAGCTTATTGAGGAATCCCAGTTTCAGTTCGTTTGCGGAATTAGGTGCTTTGGCTGAAGGGACGTGGAAGCGCAAGGTGAAACGGCTGTATCTCTCGTTAAAGAACGCAGCTGTAATGGGCTTTCCATTGACTTCGGCAACGATCTTCACGCCTGGCTTGGGAGGCAGAGGAGTTTCAGCTTTGAAAATGAAATAGGCAGCGCCAATGCATGCCGCCGCCACAGCCGCGATAATAGTAACAAGAATTGTCTTTTTCATTGATTTTATCCTGTCCGGCTTAATAAATATGGCTCATCAGTGAAATGAGTACCTGCAAATGAACTTTGATTTCTCACAACCGATCGCTCACTTCGTTCAGGTTCCACGTTTCAAGTTCCAGGTCCAACTCTTTTCATCGCCCGTTCGTCACTCACTACAAGAGTGTGGCTCTGTGGTGAAAAAAGGCGATTCAATAATAACCGCTGTTTAATCCGGGTAAGCATTAGCCGTATGCACCATACATGGATTTTTATTACATAAAACATTTCGAATCTGTGTGCGAAATGTTTTATTAGCAGAGAGTTACAATGACCGCAAGACATCCATCATATAGGAGATCCTGTCATCAACGCCGGAAAACCCTGAAACATCCATTCGCAGAGTCGAAGGTGGAAGAAACGCGAGGCGCTTATCCGATGTCAGCATGCGGACGAGTGCGTCCGGTGAGACCTTGGCCCCGGGGTGAAATGCCGCCAGCAGGTAGGGCCCGGCAGTGTCAATGCGCTCGATGCTCATGTCCCGGGCGGCAATCTCCACCTCCATACGGGTAAAAAGTCCGGTGACTTCCACCGGGAACCTGCCGAACCGGTCCCTGGTCTCTTCCCTTAGAGCGTCAAGGCTGTCCTGATCGGGTGCGCTGGCAAGACGTTTGTAAAGTGTAAGCCGCTCTCCCACTTCGGGCAGATATTCCTCCGGAAGATAGGCCGGCAAGGGGAGGGTGACGCTTGGCTGGATCTGGGCCTGGGTGACATGATCGCTGGCCTCCCTCACAGCCTGTTCCAGCAATTGGGAGTATAACTCCAGCCCAACAGCGTCGATCCGGCCGGACTGTTCTTCGCCCAACAGGTTCCCGGCACCCCTCATCTCCAGATCGTAGGAGGCCAGTTTGAAGCCGGAGCCCAGTTCGCTCAGTTCCCTCAGGCTTCTCAGCCGTTTGCGGGCCTTATCGCTTATGGAACCTTCCGGTGGGATGAGGAGGTAGGCATAGGCCAGCCTGGAAGATCTGCCCACCCTGCCCCTGAGTTGATAGAGTTGGGCCAGACCGAAACGGTCGGCACGGTTGACGATCAAGGTGTTGGCATTGGCAATGTCCAGTCCGGACTCAATGATGGCCGTCGTCACCAGGACGTCATAATCATGCTGAAGGAAGCGGATCATGACCTCTTCAAGCGCTCCTTCCCCCATCTGACCATGGGCCATACCGACCTTTGCGTGGGGCACCAGCTTCTCCACCATCTGGCGGACCGCATCGATGGTCTGGACCCGGTTGTGAACCAGGTAGACCTGGCCGCCCCTCTCCATTTCCCGGTTGATAGCGTCCCGGATGATGTCCTCTTCAAAATAACGCACCTCGGTATGCACTGATTTCCGGTCGGGTGGAGGTGTGTGGATCAGGGAAAGGCTTCGAAGGCCGGAAAAAGCCTGGAAGAGGGTTCTGGGTATGGGTGTGGCAGATAAGGTCAGGACATCGATCGTCTCTCTGAGCTTTTTCAGGCGTTCCTTGTGACGTACTCCGAACCTGTGTTCCTCATCAATGACCACAAGACCCAGGTCGTGAAACACCACGTCCGATGAGAGTATGCGGTGGGTTCCGATGACAATGTCCAGGTTTCCGTTAGCCAGCAGGTTAAGGGTGGCCTTCTGTTTTTGAGGCGTTACGAACCGGCTCATCAGCCCCACAGTCACTGGAAAATCCTTGAGCCTCTGGGTGAAGTTCTGGTAGTGCTGCTGGGCCAGGACGGTGGTAGGGACCAGAATGGCCGTTTGTCGGCCCTCCACTGCTGCCAGGAAGGCTGCCCTCATGGCCACCTCTGTTTTGCCGAACCCCACATCGCCGCACACAAGCCTGTCCATGGGTGTGGATGAGGTCATGTCCCCGATCACTTCGCTGATAGTGCGCTCCTGGTCAGGGGTTTCGGTCCAGGGAAAGGAAACCTCGAACTCCCGAAAAAGAGAGTCGGGTTCTGCGAAGGTATGTCCGGCCTGGCCCTGTCTCGCAGCTGACAGCTTGAGCAGTTCATCGGCCATGAGTTTGAGGGATTTCCGGATCCTGGTCTTGGACCTGTTCCAGGCGGCAGAGCCCAGTTTGCTGAGGGTTGGAGTTGTCTCGGACCCGCTCCTGTAGCGCTGGATCCTGTTCATCTGCCACACAGGGACATACAGGGAGTCCCCGTCCGCAAAAGTAAGATGCAGGAAGTCATCTGTGGAGCCAGCCACATCAAGCTGCCGGAGACCCTCATAGCGGCCTATTCCGTGGTCTATATGTACAGCGATGTCTCCCCGCATGAGGGAACCTATGGGCAGGTCCCATTCCGGGAATACTGCTGGGGATGCTTTGCGCTCGGAGGGGGGGCCGAAAAGATCTGCGTCGCTTATGACGGTCAGGTTCTCATCGGGAAGGCTGAAGCCGCCGGACAGACTCCTTGTGAGCATGGTGAGATCTTTTGACTTTAGCGCCTCAGGAAAGGTTTCAACCCGCCTTACTCCAAGCCCGGACTCCGAAATGATCGATTGGAGGCGGTCGGCGGCGGCAGATGTCCGGACACAGAGGATAACAGGCTGTTTCCGGCGTTCTTGAAGGAGGCGGGTGAACTCTACGATGCGGTCCGGCCTGGAGGAGGGCAGGGTGGACGGCAGAGGGGGCCGGCACTCCACCAGGCTGGCGCCGGGTCGGTGAAATAATCCTGTTAAAAGCGTCCGGTGCTCATGGATTCCTTCAAGCATCGTTGCAGGATCAAGGTAGACCCTTCCCGGTGCCAGAGGTGCGCCAACTTTTCGTTCGGATGTTTTATCGTAATAATCCTGGAGGTTGGCCCGGATCTCCTCCGGCTCATGTAGCAGTAGAAGGGAGTTTTCGGAAATGTGATCAAGGGGGTAGGAACTTTCCGAGTACAGAAGGGGCAGAAGCAGACCCGTACCAGGCAGCTCCAGGCCATCCCTGAACAGGGAAAGGACCCTGTCTCTTTCCCTTGCCGCCACACCCGCGTTTGCCAGGGAATCCCCTAACCGTATTTCTGCGTTTTTTCTCTCCCCGGGGTCGAGAAGAAGTTCAGTGACAGGGAGGATCACAAACTCCTCAATGTCGGCCCCGGATCTCTGGGTCTGGGGGTCGAAATGGCGCAGGGTGCTCACCTCATCCCCCCACAGTTCGATCCTCACCGGTTTATCTGACAGGGGAGAGAAGAGGTCCAGGATCCCACCCCTTACCGCGATATCTCCCACCTGGGAGACGACAGGTTCCCGTTGGTAGCCCATGACAGACAGCTTGCCCATAAGGTCATCACGGTAAAGATCCTGACCCTTCCTGACGGTAAGTTCCCATTGAGAGAGGACTGCAGGCGGAGGGGTTGGCTGGAGAAGGGCTTTCGCTGGCAAAACTACCGGTCCGACCCCTCGTTTTGCCGCCGCAAGGGCTGAAATACGAAAAGCTGTGGTATCGATATCAGGTGTAAGGTTGTCGTAGGGCAGAGATTCAAAGGGCGGGAAATACAGGGCTTCCCCTGCACCAAGGAAAAGGGACAGGTCCCGTGAAAAGTCCCTGGCTGAATCTTCGTCGGGGGTGATCACCACCAGGTTTTCAGAGCCACGGAGCCTGGAAGCGAGAAAGGCTGCCGCCGCCGCTGTGACCCCGGATACCGCCGCGGTCCCCATTTTTTCAAGGTTATCAAGCAGCGTGTCAGTTAACTTTTGCACGCCGCGTAAATTTGTTAGAAGCTTAATTTTTCGTTCCTCTTATTTTAGAAGTCAAAAGCATTAACGCAGTGGGTCGCGGAGAATGTCGATATTGAATGAAGGATTGCGCATCTAGGATGGAAAATCTATACCGGTAATCAGTAATCCGCAATTCACATTGTCTTTCTCTCGCCCGTTCCCTTCGGTCTTCGCTGGAGTCTCGTCGTGACAGGTCGGTCACTAGATGTGCCCATCGACGCGTTTCACTTGCTCAGGACAGGCAGGGGACACAGGAAAAATCTAAATAGTTTAATATGCTTTTCCTCTGCGAACTCTGCGTCCCTGCGAGAAACTGCCTTTATCGCTAATAAAGGAGTGGTGCCTGTATCAGTTAATTGTCTGTCTTTTCCCCGACACACCGACACTCCGTTACCCCGATACGGGTTTCCCATCCCCACCATCCCCTTCATCCCTGTTAAACAAGCTCTTGCCGCTCTTTCGCGGTAACCGAGACATAATGATGTCTGTCAGTTGTCAATAAGGATCTGCCTACCTTGCGACGTGGGTTATGCTTGGCATATATG
>JARGFZ010000025.1 GCA_029210965.1 bacterium
TAAGGAGACACCGTATACCAGTACCACCTGCCCCAGATACCCTTTGGATCGAAGACAGCCGTTATTCGGAACTCTGATCTGGCGAAGGGTGAACTGGAGATGTTCCGAAAGAACCTGGACGATATAGGTATCCGCTTGAAGCCCGTCTTCGTGAAAACATGGGAGGAGTTCGAAAAGGGGCTCGAGGAAGGCCAATATGATCTCTTCCGATATGCTATTCATGCCGATGTTCCTGATCCCGATGACCTGTTGTCCGATATAGTGGAAACTGGAGGCTCCCACAACTTCACGGGATATGGAAACAAGGAAGTTGATTCTCTCATCAGGAGAGGCAGGGGCGAATCGGACCCGGTTAAACGGATGACGCTCTACCGTGAAGCCGAGCGTATAGTCCTCAATGATGCTCCGCTCATCCCGGTGATCTTTCTGTCCACTCAGGTAGCCTTTCAAAAGAACGTGCGGAACATCGATCTCCCCGCTACCGGTACCCCATACCTTCCCCTGAACAAAGTAACTCTGGCTGACGGTCCCTGATAGCGGCACGCCAATGAGCCGCACGACCATACAACGCAGACTGACCCTCCTGTTCGGGATAACCATCGTCCTCGTTGTTGCCCTGGTGGGGTGGCTGGTTTCCCGCCAGATGTCCACGGAGATGCTTCTCCAGGCCAGGCGCACAGGGATCGCCCTTGCGGCAGGCATTGCCTCCTCCTCCTCCAACGACTTTTACAGCTATAACTACGTTGCCCTGGAGCAGAATGCTGAAGAGGCGGCCCGGGACCCCGAGATTGCCTACGTTGTCCTTTACGACAAGGAAGGGACTGTAGCGGCATTTTCCGGCCAGGGAAAACCGGATGTTGAAAAAGCCTTTCCCCCTTTAAATGAAAAGGATCTGAAAGGCGTGGAAACTTCTGTCGTTGCTGGTCTGGTTTCGAGTGAAGACCGGCGGGGCTTTGACATTCTGATGCCTGTCACCATGCCTGGGAGCGGAACCCGCTGGGGTTCGGTTCGTCTTGGGCTCAAGCTGGACCATATGTATCTTGAGATTCAGCGAACAAGGTTATTCATCTTCATGCTGGGTCTTATTGGGGTTTTATTAGGGTGGGTGCTGGCGGCAACCTTTACCAGAAGGATCACGATCCCTTTAAAGGACCTGGTCAAAGCGACGGTGGAGGTATCTGAAGGAAAATATGATGTCGATCTGAGTATCAGTACAGGTGATGAGGTACAGGACCTGGCTGAAAATTTTCAGCAGATGGTCTACAGGATCAGGGAAGGAAGGGAGGCCCTCGAGGCCAACCTGAAGGAAATAAGGGATCTGAAGCATTTCAGTGACCTTATCATCCTCTCCATAACCAACGGTCTGATGACCCTCGATGAAACGGGCAAGATCGTAACGTTTAACAGAAAAGCTGAAGAGATCCTCGCAGTCACCTCGGACGATGTTCTGGGAAAATCACCCGATTCAGTGTGGGGAAAAGACCACGAGATCAGCCGCTTTGCGAGGGAGGGGTTTGTCGGCGGCGGGACAGTCTCTGGTCGGGAACTACAACTTACAGTGGCTGGTGTTCCGCTTATCGTGGAACTTACCACTTCACCGATAATAGAGGCGGGTGGGCTGTCCAAGGGCCTTCTTGTTCTCTTTGATGACCTGACTGAGAAGAAAGCTCTCGAGAATCGGGTCAGACGCGCCGACCGACTCGCGGCCATGGGTACCCTGGCTGCGGGCCTTGCCCATGAAATTAAGAACCCATTAACAGCGGTGAGGGCTTTCGTTCAGATGTTCCCGGGAAAGTACGAGAAAGAGGAGTTTCGAGATAAATTTAACAGAATCGTTCCCAAAGAGCTCGACAGAATGAACGGGCTGCTTGAGGATCTCCTCGACCTGGTCAGAAAGCCAAGGTTAAGGATCAATGCCCTGAAAGCATACGATGTTATCGACCATGTCCTTGAATCCCTGGAACCGGAGATCGATAAACGTAATGTCCAGGTCAGCTGCCTGAACAAAGAGGCCGGGCACGAAGTGCTTGCGAATGAATCCTATCTCGTCCGGGCTGTGCACAATGTTGTACTCAATGCGATCCAGGCAATGCCGCCCGGTGGGTTTCTGACAATCGATACCAGTTCCGTGGCTACCGCGGATGGAAAAGATATGGTTGAAATAACAGTTACGGATACCGGGCCTGGTATCCCCGCTGAACAGGTGGACGATATCTTCAATCCCTTTTTCACCAGCAAGGAGAAAGGAACCGGCCTCGGTCTTGCTGTAACCAACAAGATCATCGAGGATCAGGGGGGCGAGGTTCGGGTCCAGAGTGAAAGAGCTCAAGGCACCGCTTTCACGATCAGCCTTCCGTCCTCCTGAATCAGGTGAGCAGGGAGGGGGGTATGTTGAGGAGGATGCAGGGTGCCCACAATCGTGTGCACCCTGTTGCCGCCAGGCAGCACTAAATAATTTGGCCGGGTCAAAAAAGGGAGCCTGCTTAAGAGCCAGTAGAGGGTTTTTAACACTCTTCCGGGGTTGGTTTGAATCTTGCTAGAGACAGTTCAGAAAGAAATAACGAGGAGTTAACTGTAAATGGGATCCAGCCGAAGGAGGCGTTATGGATAAAGGGAAAAAGGTTATATTGATAGTGGATGATAATGAGGCGTTAGTCGATGCCCTGGAAGTGCTTCTTTCTGAAGATTACGAGGTGATCCCGGCGACGAACGCTTATCAAGCCCTCGAGGTACTCAACTTCATGGTGCCCGATCTTATTTTTCTCGATATGTTCATGCCCGGATATAATGGGATCCAGCTGCTCCGCGAGATCCGGCAGATGAAACTTGCTTCAAGGGTCGTGATCATCACCGCCGCGGAAGCATATCTGTTGGGGGACGAGATCCAGAAGCTGAATGTTGACGGGTTCCTGCGCAAACCGTTTAATGTCCAGGATATTGAGGGCTTCGCTGCGGCAGCGTAAAGGCAGAATGGAGAATATAGAACACAGAATAAGGCCAAGTGTTCTCAATCCATTACTAAACACCGTTTATTTAATACGCCTGGAACCCGGAACCCGGAACTCCATCCTTTGGATGGGGTACTGAAAAACAGGGCCCATGCTTATCTGGCTGATCATTTCCATCACCCTTGCTCTTCTTGGCGTTATTGAGCTGCTCCTCGACTTCACGATCCCATTTATTGAGTTGAGGATCGTCCTGCTTTTCCTCCTCGTCCTCGGTATGGCTTATCGGCTTTACATAATGGAGCGGAGCGGTGAAAGGGAATCCTTAAAGAGCCGTATCCGGGAGCTGGAAGACAGGATACGAGAGAAGGAGATGGGGGGAAAGTAGGTGAACAGTGAACAGTTATTTCCTCCTGGACGCGGGGAAGAAAATACTCCGTGTCTCCGGTTCCCCGAGTCTCCGTGTCAAACGGTTTTTTCCAGACACTAGCAGCGTGTCGGGAAACCATCCCACGCTGCTAGATATGTTTGCCGAAAGGCGTGTCCTTTAATAAAGGCGATTCTAACTGCTTAATTTACCTGGCCTTTTAAGAACGCTATTTTCCGGCAAACTCCAGCTAGGAGCCTGAATGGGGTTCTCCGACAGGCTCCTAGAGAAGCCTTAAAAGATAACTGCTGATATTATTTCGGTCACTTTCTTGAATGGGTCCGTCCGACGGTATGTTCGAAAGGTCACTTTTCACTGTTTTTCAAATCACGAATCACGGACTTTTTCCGATTACTGATTACCGATCACGGATCACTGCCTATTGCGCCTTGATCCTTTCCACCGATATAACACCTTTCACCCCTGTGAGCCTGCTAATAAGAGCCTTAAGTTGGCTGACATCCTCAACCTCTACATCAAAGGTGTTGATGGCCCTGTCATCTGCACTCGTCCTGATATCTGCGTGGGTAATATTGATGTTCCTCTCCGAGATTATTCCTGTCATTTCTGCCAGAATGCCCTTGATGTCCTCCGATGTTATTTTGATGCTCACTTTTCGTGGGACTTTGGCCTTGTCATCCCAGTTAATTTCAACGACGCGATCGCTGTCGTAGCGCTCAGCTTCTATATTGGGACAATCAGCGGTGTGGACCGATATGCCCCTGCCCCGGGTGATAATCCCTACAACTTCGTCTCCCGGCAACGGATTGCAGCAAAGGGCAAAACGGACCATGAGATCGTCCAGACCATCCACAACGATCCCCTCTTTTCTCGCTTTTGCCTTGGCTTTGCGGACCAGGGCTTTAACTTCGGCTACCTGACCAAGTTTGTCTGCCACTTCCTCCTCGGGGAACAGTCGGCCCAGGACCTGCCTCGGAGAGTATTTACCGAAACCTACGGTGGCAATGAGGTCTTCTACCTTGTGAAAACCAAAAGCTGTGGCCGTCTTGGCCATTTGCTCGGTTTTTCTCATTTTTTTCAGGGTCGTACCCATCTTCCGCAGCTCCTTGTCAAGGAGCTCCTCGCCAATCTTCAGGCTTCTTTCCCTTTCTTCTCTCTTAATGAAGCTGCGGATCTTCGATTTTGCGCTGTTGGTGCCTGCAAGCTTGAGCCAGTCCTTGCTGGGTTTGTGCCCCTTGGAGGTAATAATTTCGGCCACATCCCCGTTTTTGAGTTTGTACTTCAGCGGTACCATCCTGCCGTTGATCCTCGCGCCAACACACTGATTTCCCACATCTGTGTGAATGCTGTAGGCAAAATCGATGGGGGTGGCGCCGGCAGGGAACTCCTTCACATCCCCCGTGGGGGTGAATACGTAAACTTCGTCCGGGAAAAGGTCTGTTCTGACCGTCTCCATGAGTTCCCTTGGATCCTCCACCTCGGAAAGCTCTTCCAGGATCTGCTTGAACCACTTAAACCGCTTTATGTCCTCCTCGGGCAGAGTGTGATCCTCTGATTTATAGCGCCAGTGGGAGGCTATGCCGTCTTCTGCCGTGTGATGCATTTCCCCGGACCTGATCTGCACTTCCATCCTTTCACCCACAGGTCCTATAACGGTGGTGTGCAGGGATTGATACCGGTTTGATTTGGGAACACCGATGTAGTCTTTAAATCGACCGGGCACCGGTTTGAACATGGAATGGATAAGACCGAGAACGCCATAACAGTCCCTCACCGAATCCACAACGATCCTGAAGGCGATAAGATCATAGATCTGGTCAAAGGGCAGCCCCTGTCTTTGCATCTTGTTGAATGTACTCCACAGATGCTTGACCCTGCCGGTCACCTCCCCCTTGATATCGTGATCATCGAGAACTTTGCTGAGAATCAGTATGACCTTCCTGATGTAGGTATCGTATTCATTGCTTCTTTCTTCGACCTTCTGCTCCAGGTTCTCATAGGCTTCAGGGTAGAGATACTTGAATGAAAGGTCCTCAAGCTCACTCTGCATCCACGAGATCCCCAACCTGTTGGCTAGAGGCGCATAGATATCCATTGTTTCCTGGGCTATCTTTATCCTTTTCTCAGGCCTGAGATGCTCGAGTGTCCTCATGTTGTGCAGGCGATCCGCCAGCTTTACCATGATCACCCGGATGTCCTGGGCCATGGAAAGGATCATGCGCCGCAGGTTCTCTGCCTGTTGATGGACCCGTGTCTCAAAATCCAGTCTGCTGATCTTGGTCAGACCTTCAACAAGGAAGGCGACCTCGTCGCCGAATAGTTTCAGCAGATCCTCTCTCGTAACCTCGGTGTCTTCAACAGTATCGTGCAAAAGACCCACGGCAATGGTCGTTACATCCATCTTCATATCGCTCAGGATGCCCGCCACTTGTAATGGGTGTATGAGGTAGGGCTCCCCGGATTGGCGTACATGGCCCGCATGGGCTTTGGCAGAGTAAACATAAGCCCTGTTGATCAGCTCAAAATCCGCTTTCGGGTTGTACTCACGAACCTTTTCGATTATGTCATCGAGTCGTATCATTTCACTCAGGACCAATCCCGGTCACAAAAACACAAAAATCCCCGACCCAAAATTGAGCCAGGGGTGGAAAGTTGATGACTTCACAAAAAGTCATCAATGCGCCCCGCGCGGGGCATCCAAATCAATGACTCCGGATATAAGTCATTGATTTGCAAGGAAAGGGAAAACGACGCTTTTGCCTTTCTGAGGAGCAAAAAGCCGATTACGGACTTTTTGCGACCCTGTCAAAGTTAATAATGCGAGAGGACTACCAGATCCCTCTAACTCTCTACAGGATCTCCCTTGGGAGGAGCTCCCTCGGAAGAATTTCCGCTGGAATGGGCACTGGCATAGGAATCGTCACTATCCTCTTCAGCCTGAAGACCCTCCTGCTCCGCTATCCGGAGCGCGCGATCCCTCACAACCCTTTTAGCATTTCTGATCCGCTTCATCTCATCGTGAGTAGCCGGCAAAACCAATCCTTCGGCTATCTCCCTCAAAGCAAGTACAACAGGCTTTGCCTGCTCCTCATTAAATACGAGGGCGGGTTCCCCTTCATTAAGTTCCTTTGCTCGCGCTACCCCCATCATGGTGAGTTGAAACCTGTTCGGGTGAGATTTCAGTGCCATTTCCATTGTTTTCAGTTTCATTCCCTTTATTTCCTCCTGATGCCTGAATTGCAGTTTTGGACCGATTCCGGCATCTTTCAGCCCTGATGATGGACTTCACGGTTTCCACTGCGGTTTTTATATCATCGTTAAGTACAGAGTAATGGTATTCGTTAATGAAGGCAAGCTCCCGTCTTGCCGCTTCCAGTCTCAAACCCAGCTCATGATCGTTTTCTGTACCGCGACCCTTCAACCGTCGTTCCTGCTCCTCGTCTCCAGGGGCAACGATGAATATCAGGATTGAGTTCTTCTCCTTTTCCTTAACCTGCATGCCCCCCTGAACGTCAATGTTCAGAAGGACATCAAAACCTTCTCTTGCTAAGGAGTCAACTGTACTTTTTGAGGTCCCGTAAAATTGACCATATACCTGAGCCCATTCCAGAAAAAACCCCTCATCTATCATCATCTTGAAGCGGTTTTTATCTACAAAATGATAATCTCGGCCTTCCATCTCCCCGGGACGGGGTTCCCGGGTGGTATGGGATACGGACATGCGCAGGTCCCCCAATACTTCCATCAGCTCCCTGATCACGGTGGTTTTCCCGCCGCCGGACACAGAGGAGATAACGAAAAGGAGGCCCTTCCCGGTAAGTCCATTGTCGATAGAAGTCAGGTCCATTGAAAGATCCTTGTCTATGACCTCAGATCTCAAATCTCAGATCTCGAAAATTCTTGAAGAAGGAATATGGAAGGTGGAAGGTAGAATAAATAACTGGTGCAGCAGTGAATAAACAGGTGCATGAGTGCACTCCCTGCACTATTGCACTAATACACTTTTCGTTCTTCCTTATTCCCTATTCCATATTGCTTATTCCTCACTCGATGTTCTGCACCTGTTCACGGACCTTTTCCAACCCGGTCTTAAAATCAACGACCCGTTCTGAGATCTCCGGGATCCCGGACTTTGATCCGATGGTATTGATCTCGCGCTGAATTTCCTGGATCAAAAAATCCAGACGCCTCCCGATCACACCGCCTTTTGACATAGCTTCCCGAAATGAATCCTGGTGGGTACGAAGACGAGTGATCTCCTCCGTTACATCTGATCGCTGGGCCAGCATAGCTACTTCCACCTCAAGCCTTTGAGGCTCCACCCGTTCACCCAGGTCCAGGTCCGCCAGAAACTTTATAATACTCTGTCTGGCTCTTTCGGGAGCATCCGGGGCTATTTCTTCAATACCTCTGGATATCCCAGTCAATTCATCCATCCGCTGAACAAGGTCCTGGGCCAGAACGTCACCTTCACCGTGCCTGTGTTTAACCATTTCATCCAGAGCCTGACCAGCGGTTTTCAGAATAACGGAATTGATCTCTTCATCTGCTTCCCTCTCGTTGCTCTGAACGATATCACCGGCCGCAAGGATGTGATCAAGACGGACCTTGTCGCCTATGGACGCGGCCACACTTTCGAGAGCTTTGGCCACAGCAAGAGCCCTGTCAGTGTCGACAACGAATTCCAGTGGGCGATCCTCAAGGATCAGAAATATCTCAACCTTTCCCCTGGATACGCGTTTTCTGGTCATGTTGCGCAGCTCAGGATCCAGATGCATCAGGCTGCGAGGCGTCCTGACCATTACATCGAGATGCCTGTGGTTCAAGGAACGTACTTCCACAGTAATACGGCCAAACCCGGTCTCCCCGGTGGACCTGCCGTATCCGGTCATGCTTGCTACACCGCTCTTTTCCTTCGATGGTTTGTTCAAGTCAACAGAGCTTCCTTTCTGATCCTGCTGAAAAATTCCATCACCACAGACTTTCGATAATCCGGGTATGTCCACTCCAGCAGATCGACCCCGCCATCCTTCCTGAACATATAGGAAAGCTCCCCGTAAATGCCCTTTGAAAGGTATATGCGATGGGAGTACGGTTTTGTCGTGGCCAGAACCAGGGATTCAAGTGACAGCAATCCGGGGTCCAGGTTTACGGTTCTCTTACTCCCAATGCTCATTTTCTTCTCGATGCGGTTTGTAACCAATTTGGCTTCTACAAGTGCGGCACGCACCACAGGTTCTGCAAAGACCCAGTAAGACCTTAAGAGGTTAGGACCCATCTCCCTTTCATAATAACTGGTGAAACTTTGGAAAACTTGCGGATCTGTTTTCCGGAGCAAGGGGCCAAACACATCTTCTGTTCTCGATTCAGCTTCACTAAGTGCCTCTTCCGACCTGGACAGGACACCCATCACAAGAAGAGCTGGTCCAGGGTGCTGTTGTATCCCCACCTTTATTCCTTTTTCTTTTCCAACTGCTCCTTGAGGTGCACTGCCTCTTCTTCCAATTCCCGGACCCTGGTGCTGTAATATTCCTCAAGCTGGTTGTGGCTTTTCAGGATCCTTGCAACCTTGCTTCTCACGATGGCGTCGATACGTTTTTCATCGAAGCTCAGGGCCTGATTTTTCCGCCCCATGGCAACCTTCGGGGAAGAATTGTGAAGCTGGACGATATTTTCCAGAACACTTTTATCTATAGGCGCGAACACCCTGTGGTCAAAATCTTCCAACACACCCTCCAGCTTTGATTTCTCTTTGGTCATCAGGACTGTTGTCGTCGATCGAAGATCAAGTAAACCTTTGAGGAGACAAGCAGCTGCAGAAGATTCCAGACCAGGTAATGAATCGGCGATTAAAATGATATCAGGCAACTCCCTGTTAAGGGATTCGACAAGCTGTTGAGGATCTTTTGCTATCTGAAGCCTGATTTCCTGCTGGGTGCAAAATTTCGTAACTTTCCCGGCGAGGTCGCCATCAGATTCCGAAATCACCAACATTTTTAAAATACCAGATTGTTTTCCTTCGATCTCGGGTACCGTTAAAGGCAGGTACTTGGGAGCTTCCCTGGCGTTTTCAGCCATCCGGTTGAACACCTGCAAAAATTCTGAGATCTGGAACGGTTTATCCAGGTATTCATCAACATTGTATTCTTCCTGGACCTTTCCCTTATATTTATACTTTTTGTATACAGCAGTCAGGATCATAACCTTGGCAGTGTTGTCAGATTCCTCCTTGATCCTTCGGCAAAGTTCAAACCCATGGAGCTTGGGCATCATCGCATCGGTCACCACAAGGGGCGGCCTTTCTTTCATGTAGACCAGGAGCCCCTCCTGCCCATCCATTGCCGTAAAGACATTGAAACCTTCACCGGTCAAGATCTGTTCCAGAAGCAGTAGAATTTCACGTTCATCATCTACCACCAGGACCTTGGTGCCGGCATACTTCCCCGTTTTCGGTTGTCCCTTTTGCAAATCATCGAAACCCGTTGTATCCTCACCACCCGAGTGCATCCTGATTATTTCTGCGGCTTCCAGAGCCTCCTCCTCAAGGGCGGTTCCTTTCAGCAGATCCAGGAGCATGAGGGCCTGCTCATATTGGCCGTTTCGATCCACCTCCTTAGCCAATTGGAGGATTTCAGCCTCGTGTACTGATTCCGTCTCACCCGATCCTGCCAGGATTCGAAACAGTTCCTGGGCCTCTGTGTTTTCTGAATCCAGTTTAAGGGCCTCAATAACCAACCCCACAGCAGGTTCACCTTTCTTCGTCTTCAGACCCAGGGATGCTGCCTGAACAAAGGCCTGAGCTGCGTGAAACGGCATACCCGCGTCCCGGTTTAAAGTGGCGAACTGTATCCATTTTTCCATATCCTCGGGATCGACGCTGATAACCTTGTCGAAGACCGATACGGCCATCAAATGTTTGCCTTCCTTCCGATAGATATTGGACAGCTGGCCATAAACCTCTTTAGCTTCCTCATGGTTATCCATCTCCTCCAGAATTTCAGCGAGGAGATAGTAGGATTCGTGTTGAGACGGAAAGTCCCTCTCCATTTTTCTCAGGATGGCAATGGCTTTGTTCAGGTTGCGATGAGGACTGTCCGGGACTGAAAAAAGGCGTGCTGCCGCGAGGAAGTGTTTGGAAGCTTCTGCAACGTCACCCTTTTGTTGATATAATCCGCCAAGGGAATTGTGCAGGTCGGGGCGGTTGGGGTGCTTTCTAAGTTGTTTTAAAAGTCCTTTTATCTGTTCCATAGGTAAATTCCAGTGAACGGTGAAGGATGACGGGTGAGTGGGAAAAAACGTACAGTCTGTTCACTGTTCACTGTTCACCTGTTTAGTAGTTCCCCTTCGCCTTGTTGTATTCTGACTCGGCCTTGCTGTATTCCTCCAACTCCATGTAGACCTCGCCAAGGTAAAAATGGATCTCCGGGTTTGACCCATCCTCAACGACTGCCTGGAGCAGGACCTGTTCGGCTTCCCTATATTTCCCCTCCATGAAGAGACTTAACCCTCGTTCAAGCAGCCCGCTTGATCGAGTGGTTTCCCTGCTCAGTCGCTCTTCAATGACCCTGACTCTTCGGGCTGCGTCGTCCCGTTGTATACCCGGCCGGCCAAGATCCATAAAACGTCTAAAATGCCTCAGGGCATCCCTGTCTTTGCCCCCATCTTCGTAAATCAGTCCCATCCTGTAGTGGGCTCTCATATCGTTTAGCCCCAACGCTTTTCGATAATACTGGAGAGCTGTCCTGTAGTCCTCGCTGGCGAAGTATTTCTCGCCCATTTCGTAGGGGTCCTTCCCCTTGTCTCCACCGGCCTGCACCTGCTGAGGCAACATCACACAGACCAGCAGTAGTGCTGTCAGGAGACGGAAAACAATTTTCATGTACTGCTCCTTTCCCGGAGTCACTTACAAAAGCGACCCTATGCCGGACATGTCCCAGGTAAGTACCCGCATGGGAACCGCTCCAATATCATAAAGAACGAGCTGCAGACCTGAAGGCTTAACTGCAAGCTCCTCTCTGGAAAATGCTACCGTCAAACCTACCTCATACAGGAAAACGGGGTTCATTTCTTTTCCTGCTGCGGACACCCGGCTTGATATGAATTTGCTCCCTTCAAGTTCTGCGGGGAAATGAGCCCTGATTTCCCTGCCGGAATGATCCCTTAACGCAATATGCTGTTCAAAACTATCGGCATAACCCGGGTAACCGCTCTTCAGATTTTTGTTGTAAACCGTAATGTAGTAGGCCCCTGAAAGGTTGTATGTCTTTGCCATATCGGTCATGGCTTTTTCCGTCTTCTCGCTGGTCCAACCCTCTTTTGCTGCCGTGTATTTTATAGCCGCCTCCAGCTCCTCCCTTGTATGAAGGGTGGCCTGGATCATCATGTCATCTGATACCGATTGTACCGTATTCCTGCGCCAGAGTTCTTCATAGGTCTCCTCAGGCCCCGAACTCGCGATCCAGGGTTTTGGAGGTTTGCCGGCCGGGATCTGCGGATCTGGAACAGCAGCTATGCCCGGCAGCGGTATGGCAACTTGACCCGAGCCGGCATCGTTCCGTGTTTTGGCCAGATATCCACCGGCAAAAATAACAAGGGCGGCGACCGCCGCAATGGCCGCTACTCCATACTTGCCCTTCCAGGTGACGACTTCGAGATATCGGCTGCGACCAGGCATATGCATCGGGTAGATCCGTGCCGCTTCCTCGCCCATTAACCGGCGGCTTTCCCTGAGAGCGTCCTGGAAGGATTCCTTGAGCTCGCTCTCTTTTTCACTCCACATCGCCCTATCCTTACGGTAAGCCGACTTTTCCTCTTCCAGAGCTCTCATAAGGGATTCAACACTTTTCTCAAGGGCTGTTTCCTTGTCCTTCTGTTCCCTGAGAACATTTTGAGCTTCCAGAACCGTTTTCCCAAGCACCTCTTCCAACTGATCAAGACGGTCATCCAGATGAGAATTGCCCCTTGCCGCTGCTTGAGGTTCATCGTCCAGAACGGCTTTTCTTTGCTCCTCTTTCTTCTCTAACTGCTCACAGCGATTCCGGGTCTCTCGCAAAACAGCCTTTAGCTCCTTGTTATCCTTTTCCAGCAGCCCGATCTTTTCATCTTCCTTGGCAAATTCCAGAAACTGGGCCTTGAGTTCTTCGATCTTTCTATCGGCAGCGTTACGCAACTCCCTTTCAGATTCCAATTTTTTTTCCAAATCCAGGATCTTGTCATCAGCTTCATCACCCTCGTCCAGCTGACGTTTGGCTTGGGCAAGTTCATCTGCGAGGAACGCTTTTTCTTCAGCCTGACGGTCCAGCTGGCCCTCAAGATCCATACGTGCCTCAGTCTCACTGGCAGCAAGCTTTTGACTCTGCTCTCCCTCTTCCTTCAACACTTCAATCAGATTTTCCAACTCTAAATTTCTGGATCGAAGTTCATCCATATCTCCCTGGGAACCGGACAGTGTGTCTTTCTCTTTCTCGAGAAAATCAGCTCTTTTAAGAGCCTCTGCCAGTTCGTCCTTGAGAGCGGACAGTTCAGCTTTAGTATTGGCAGGCAAGGCATCCAGCTGCTTGCGAAGCTCGCTGGTTTCCGATTGAGCCTGCTCCAGCTGGGATTTGACCTCGTCAAGCCACTGGACATTGGACTCCGCTTCAGCAATGCGGGAGATAAGCTTCTGGTTCTCTTCTCCGGCCTTTTCCAGCTGCTGCTTGAGTGCGGCGGCGGTATCATCTTCTTTTTCCCTGTTCTGGATGATAGAATTTGCCTGGTCCTCAATCTCCTTTTTAGCCGCAATGGCAGCTTTAAGATCCCTGGTTAAACCTTCGATTACTTCCTGTAGCTTTTGGCGATCAGGCCCATTATCCCCGGGATCAGGTATCTCCCGGGACTTGAGTTCTTCAATTTCACTGTTAAGGAGTCTGTTCCGATTCTCCAGCTCCAGAGTCGCGGCATTGGCTTCTTCCAGCTTGCCAGCAAACTCTGTCAGCTGGGACTTTAACTCAAGGTTGGAATCAGCCTCCAGGTGTTTATCTTTTAACGCCACATTTTCACTCATCAAGGCGTCCAGCTCTTCCTGTTTTTCCTTCAGTTTCTGTTCTAACTTCCGGCCAAGCTCCTCAAGCTCCACTCGTCCCTGACCATCGGAAGACACCTCCACCAGCCTGGCCTGCAGTACACGGTTTTCCTCGGCCAGCCTCTCGGATTCGTTTCTGGACTCCTCAAATCGCTGCGTAGCAAGGGTGAGCTTGTCATGAAGACCACCTTGGGTCCCCTCCACCGTTTTCCTCATTTCAAACAGTTCAGCTTCCAACTGATCCTTTGTTTTTCTCACATTATCCAGATCAGCTTCCAGCTGAGCCTTTGCACTCTTCATACCCTTCAGATCACCTTCCAGCTGTAATTCCCTGGCAACCTTACCTTCCAGCTCCGCCTTTGCTTTTTCAAGCTTCCTCAAGAGTTGTGGATCACCGCCTTCTATAGCTGAAGCTATGGTTTCACCAGGTATGTCCGCGTCCTCCAACGGCACGAAAAATCCTGTTTTTCTCTCTATATTAATTGGAGCCACCTCCCCTAAAGAGGTGAATCGGCGAACGAGTTCATGGAGTTCCGATTTCATAAACGGTTTCTGCAGGTATGCGTCGGCGTGATATCTGAGCTTGGAGTGGCGCTCAAAGGATTCATCATCAACCACCGCTGACATGAGGATGATGGGGATACTTTTTGTGCTTTCAAGCTTTCGAAGCATCTCGCAGACCACAAAACCGTTCAGATTGGGCATCTGGACATCCAGCAGGACCAGATCAGGCAGAAGTTCACCGGCCTTTTTATAGCCGACCTCTCCATCAGAAGCGATTTCGGTCCTGACGCCCAACTCTTTCAGGAAATCCGTGGTGATATCACAAATGTACCGGGAATCGTCCACAACAAGTATGGTGAGTTCCCCTGTTTCAACATGGACCTGTGCAGAATCCTGAGGTGCCTCAACAGGGAACTGTGAGATCTCGTGAGCATTTTGGGTCTCGGCAGGTTCTGGATGGTCCAGGGGTTCCTCAGCATCCGGCGTGATCGTCACTTCCGAAAACCCAAAGTCATCACCAACAATACTCCGGATCATGTCAATGAGTACCTGGCCGCTGAACGGTTTAGGCAGGTAGCCTTCGGCATGTATACTCAGGCTGGAATGTCTGTCAAGAAGCGCTTTTTCAACCTTCCCCGACATCATGATCACTGGAATATTTCTGGTTTCAGAGCGCTCTCTGAGTGCCTTGAAGAGGACAAACCCCTGGATCTTGGGTATTTCAATGTCGGTGATGATGAGATCAGGCTGTTCTGCAACAGCCAGGGCAAGACCTGTCTCCCCATCCTGGGCGTTGACGATATCGACATCGCTATCGGCCAGCAGGTCGTTTACGTAGGTTTGATAGAAGAGGTCGTCCTCAATTACGAGGAACTTCAGCTTTGCCATCGAGATCCGGTTTCCCTTTAGCTGCGCAGCTCCTGTGTATACCAGGAGCTGTCCCGTGGGAAAAGTAGGTGAGAGGAGGAACTATCCTGATGCCCTCGCAAAAAATCTCTTCGAGCCATTTTGCGAGATGGATTTCTTGCGAGCCCATCAATTACTGTGTGGTGACCTTCAGGACTACGGACTGTCCTTCCTGGTAAACGTCATATCCGATCCTGGTTGGCAGGATCTCAATAGAGACCCTGACCCCGCGGCCATCTCCTGCCAACGGCTCCACATATACCTCGCCAACGATCTTTTCACCACCGCCTATGCGGTCAGGCAGTTCCACCAACATGTCCGGAAACTCTATGTCTATCCACTTTCGGGACAGCTTTGCCGAGGTTGTAACATTGTAATCTGTCATTCCGTTGGTGGAGAAGGTGATCAGCGCTTTACTTATATCCTCAACTACAGCGATCCTGTCCAGAATCCCGGGACGCAGGGGCCTTATATTGGCAACCACAGGAGAGGGGCTCTCGGGGGTTTTAACTGGTGCTGTTTTCTTGACCTGTGGTTTTCTTTTTACCGGAGCAGGTGCCTGGGCTTGGGGCCTCGACGACAGTGTCGTCTGTTCAGAAACCCGTTTCTCCATCAACCTGGATTCCCGGCGAGCTCTCATCGCCTCCTCCCTGGCCTTCTGCGCGGACATCCGCGCCTGTTCCTTTTTGTCTACAGGCGATGCCGCAGGCACGGTCTTTCCTGAACCTTCCAGACTTGCTGTGATCTCGAAAGATTCCGCCTTTTCATATGAAACTTTCAGTTTGGCCACACCGTCTTTAAAGGCGCCTGGCATAATTACGTTCGGATTGAGGATCCCGGTCCCTGTTGAATTTAACCTGACAATGGACCCCGGGGGAATCGATGATGTCTTGTTACCGAACTCATCCTCGGAAGTGATCCTGATCTCAAACGGTTCACCCGCCATGGCAGAATCAGGTGTAAGTATTCTGAGGTTTTTGACCCCGGCGGGAACTATGAGAACGCTGAAATCACCGGAGATATTACTCTGAAGCTCAGATATTTTGACAGTGTGCTCCCCTGCCGATCTCATGACGATCCCGACTCTCGCGACACCATCACTGAACGCAGAAGGTGGTATCAGGTCAGGGGCAGTTTGAGCATCTCTGGAATAAAGACGAACACCCTTGTAGCGGCTGCCGTAATCGGTCACCAGGTTGCCATAGGAATCAAGTGCACGGATCGTTAGAGCGAATTCCCTTCCCGCAACAGACTGGCCGGAAGCGATCTTTATATCGAAGGAGCCAAGGGGCGCGGGGAGAACCTTTATAGAGGCAGAGGATCCGGACAACCCTCTTTTCTTGTCCCGCAGGTTTACAGATTGTTCCCCGTGAGCTCTGAACCTGATGGGGAGTTCATAAACCCCTCCGGCCCTGCTGATAATCTCCCCGACCACTGAGGCAGCACTATCCTCCAGAGAAATGGATTGGGCCTGCGGGAGGTATCCATAGGCGATGTTACCATGAGCATCAACAGCCTGTATGGACATGATAACTTCCTCCCCCACTTCAGCCCTGGGAGGAAGGTCAACCCGTAGTTCCACAGGACGGCCTGTTTTTATCGTCAGGTTCCATTGGTCCAGTACCTTGCCCTTGTCATCACGAAGAAACAGGGTCAGTTCCCCCATTTTCTCCGTGCGGACACTATACTGAAATCCTGGGACATAGTTTTCGGGGGTAAGTATGGATGGCTGCACACTGGCCGCCTGAGAAACACTGAGCGTCAGGGAAGTTTCAGGTTTCCAGTTTTCAGCCATGAGGTTCCCATAACGGTCAACAAAGGTGACAGCCACCTCAAACTCTACTCCAGCCATGACCTCCTCCGGCACGCTGGCCACAATATGGTCAAAGGCAGCTGGTTTTATGGTGATACTCTGAGCGGTGTTAGGAGTGAATGATAAAACACTTATAACGGCAAGAACGGCAAGACAGCCAGCCCGTCTGAAGGACATCCGGCACTCTCCTTTTCTCATCACTTGCGGGGTCTTCCCGGTAAAATGCCTTGCGAAACCAAGCTCCCCCGAGTGCGACAAATCCATAGCGGCTCGGCCACGATGGACCCACCCGATTCCTGATTTCAACAAACCATGTAAATTCCTACATAACTAACATATTGCCCTTGACCATGTCAAGGTTTATCGCCTGTTTAAATCGCTGTAAACCTTCAAAATATTTAAGTTTTATGGATGATGGAATCGCAAAATATCCATCAATCAGGATGTAGGCCTAGCGTGCATCCTGGGGTGGGGGCCACGCCAATGGCGTGGGGCGGATTCACTTCGCCTGGCGGGGGAGTCACGCCAGCGGCGTGACCGCCCTTCAGATGGCTCGAAGAGATTTATTGCGAAGTGATTAATATAGCCGCTCAAGGATGCAGGGCCGTTTGCCGGATGCCAGTTGTTTCAGGAAACCCCATCATGAGGTTCATGTTCTGTACAGCCTGTCCTGACGCCCCTTTTACCAAATTGTCAATACACGACACAATAACGACCGTACCCGTCCGGGTATCCAGCCTGGGTCCAATCCAGCAAAGATTAGTACCTCTGACGTCCTTTAATGAGGGAAGGATAACATCGGGACCGTTTACCCGAACGAATAATTCCTCCTTGTAATATTCCAGGAAGGCCGAAAACAGCTTACCGTCATCAAAGTTTCCTGAAGGCTTGACATATATAGTGGACAGTATTCCTCTGCTTACAGGGAGCAGATGAGGTGAAAATGTAATTCTGACATCAACTCCAGCCAGGCTGCTCAATTCCTGTTCCATCTCGCCTATGTGCCTGTGGTGACCGGCAATGTTGTAGGCAGAAAAGTTACCAGCGGTTTCCGGGAAATGTAAACCGGGCGCGGGTACACGCCCTGCGCCGCTGACACCTGATTTACTGTCCACCACTATGGTCCCTGGATCCACCATTCCCTCCGCAAGCAGAGGGGCCAATCCGAGGATGACGCTGGTGGGATAACAACCAGGGTTTGCAACCAGATCTGCTCCAACGATCTTCTCCCTGTAAAGCTCCGGCATTCCGTATACCGCTTCAGCAAGCAGATCAATGCGTGTGTGCGTACCGTACCATTTTTCGTATCCTGAGAAATCGTTAAAACGAAAATCAGCAGATAGGTCCACAACCTTTAAACCCGCCTCCCTTAATACCCCGACCGTTTCCATCGATTCGCCATGAGGCAGGCACACAAAGAAGAATTCAGCCTTATCAGCGGCATCGGCAGCATCAAAGCTTGAAAGAACCAGTTCCAGGGATTCAGCAAGATGAGGGATAGCATTGCCTATCCTTTGTCCTGCCCAGGATCTTGAGGTCGCATAAGTAAGCTGGACTCCCGGATGTCCATGAAGGATCCGGACAAGTTCCATTCCCGTATATCCGGAAACCCCAACAATACCTGCATTTAACATGATCTAACTCCCCTCTCTGTTTGAATTCTCAGATCCCGCGGGACAAAGTTATCATTTAACACTCCCTATGCATAGCGAGATTCAGTGATTCGTAAATCTTGAAAGGGGAAAAATCGCCTGCCTATGTTTGATAGAGTCGCAAAAAGTCCAATCTGGGACTTTTCGCTCCAGGGAAAGTGAAAAGCGTCGTTTTCCCTTTCCTTACAAATCAATGACTTACGGAGTGAGTCATTGATTTGGGCGCCCTGCGCGGGGCGCGTTGATGACTTTTTGCGAAGTCATCATGTTTGGAATTCCTGATCAGAAATTACCGATAACAAGTCCCGGCTTGTAACAAATCACGGCCTCTAACAAAAAAAGGGAAGGGCTCTCGCCCTTCCCTTTTGATCTCGTATACTGCTCTGATCAACGTTTGCTGAACTGGAAGCGTGCCCGTGCACCTCGCTGGCCGTACTTTTTCCGCTCGACCTCACGTGCGTCGCGAGTCAGGTATCCGGCTTTTTTCAGCGGCTTCCTGTAATCGTCGGAGACTTTAAGCAACGCTCTGCTGATACCGTGCTTAATAGCGCCAGCCTGACCACTGATGCCGCCGCCGTTCACATTGATGCTGACATCATATTGGCCAGTGGTCCCAGTGAGTTCAAAGGGCTGCATGATGATCATCTTCAGGGTTTCCCTCATCAGATAGGCATCCGCATCCTTTTTGTTGATGATTATTTTGCCATCACCGGGCTTGAGGTAAACTCTGGCAACGGATGTCTTCCGCCGACCTGTGCTGTAAAACTTATTTTCAGTCATATCAATTATCCCCGGTTAAATTACGATCTTTTCAGGCTGCTGCGCCGAGTGCGGATGATCGGGTCCGGCATACACCTTGAGCTTGGTTATCACCCGTGATGCGAGCCGGTTTTTGGGAAGCATCCCTTTTACCGCGATCTTGATGACCTGCTCCGGTTTACGATCGAGCATCTCTCTTGCACTCATACCTTTGATCCCGCCCGGATAACCTGAATGCCTGTAATACACTTTTGCATCCAGCTTATTGCCGGTCAGGCGCACCTTCTCGGCATTAACAATAATAACGAAATCGCCCGTATCCACATGATTTGTGAAAATAGGCTTGTGCTTTCCTCTGAGGATAGTAGCGACCCTGGTAGCAAGACGACCCAGGACCTGATCCTGGGCATCGATGACTACCCACTGCCGCTCGATGTCCTCTTTCTTTGCTGAATAAGTCTTCATAATATCTACCTCTATGCTGGAGTCGTTCACGGCGAACAGGAATAGTTAGTACAAATAGAGACGTATGTCAACAGGAGAACGTTGACACAGGAGAACTGGTTATGTAGTCAGTTGACAGCGTAATCAGTTGCTATGCGCCTGATTCCCCAGTGTAGAGTGCAGAGTGTAGAGTGCAGGGTGTAGAGTGCAGAGGGAAAACAGTGCAGGAGTGCAGAGTGCAAAAGACAGTCAAAGGCAATTTTAGGGCGGAGTATGCCACATACGCCAAGGCTATGGCGGACAAATGTCTCATATCTCAAAAAAGGCTGATTCAAGATTCTAGAATAATTAGGATCTTTCACCGCGTCTCCGTGTCTCCGCGTCAAGCGGTCTTAAAGTTCCATTCTCCCATGCTCCCAAGCGCCAACGCTCCCATGCAGGAATACAGTTCGCCCCTGGTCGAGCTGCCCTTAGCCCTCCATGGCCCCCCTCATCCACCTCACCACCTCCTCCATCCTCTCACTGTGCGTCCCTTTCCAGAAAACCTTTCCACAGGATGGACAATGGGTAAATATTTTCTGAGATTGGTAAATAAACGGCGGGACCTTGCCCTGGGCCTCGGTCGGGTCCATGGACAGGAGCAGGTTGTTGCATTCAAGACACCTGGAAAAGGGTACAAGAAGATCGCAGAAAGGCTTTAATTTTTCTGCGATGGAGAGGAATTCTTCCCTGATATCCTTGCCTGTGACAGGCCAGGCAAGGTCGTCCAGACTTCTGGAAAGGTCAATATTCCTGGTTAAAAGAATTCGGTTCTGGTTGCGGACAAGATACTTGAGCTCGCTGTCATCAGCATCGCCGGCATAGGCAGTGTCGATGCCGAGCAGCCTGAGTTTTTTCGCCAGGGAGCCGAGCATGCGGTCTGCGAGGAAGCGCGGCCGATCCATGGGATCAACCCGTCGGCCCATGTATCGGGGTGTCGGCGTCTCGGCGTGCCTGGGTAAAATAAAAAAAACCTCAATTGCTCTTCGTCGATACCCCGTTACTCCGAAACCCCGATACATTTGCCTGTACCTTGTGGCCGTTCTCTCGCCGATACCCCGACACCCCGTTCCGCCGATATCTGGCCCTTACGGCAGGTTCGCCGGATTCAAAACAAGGACACCCTCTGGAAGGTTTCCCGCTGTGACCTCTACCTCCGATCCCCCTTCCCACGAAACCTCTTTCCGGCCGGCAAGGAATTCGTTCACCGGCGCAATGGGAAAATCCGCACCTTCTGTTTTAAAGTGCATGGGGATCACCAGCCCCGGCCTCAGGGAATCGATGAGAGAATCCGCCTCGTGGCTGCCTATGGTGAAAAACCCGCCCACAGGCAGCATGAGGATGTCCACGGGCCTCAGCTGATGAGCTGTGGCATCGTTGAGAGTGTGTCCAATATCCCCCATGTGGCACAGGGCAATCCCATCCACCTCGAAACGAAAGATGATGTTGCCGCCTCGTTCCGACCCTTGGGAGGTGTCGTGGTAAGTGGAAACACCGAGGATTTTGATCCCGTCAACGGTTTTTGCACCCGCCTCATCCACAACCAGGGGGTTACCGGAAACGCTGGCGATGTGGTTGTGGTCCGAATGGCCATGGGAGACGAAAACAATTTCCGCCTCCTCCCCCACCAGCCGATACTTTACCGCCCCATCGTAAGAGCCCGGTTCGTAGGGATCAGTTATGATCCTGGTTCCGTTGTCCGCGGTCACGAGAAAGCATGAGTGTCCGATATATTTGATCTTCATTTCTTACCCCCAGTTCTATTAAGGATCCTCGTGAAAAGGGGAAGAGGAGAGGAGGAGAAAAGGAGACATAGCAAGGCTACCGTGACCCCCTTTTCACCTCTTCACCTTTTCTCCTCTTCATGCCTGATCCGATTCGACCTCCTTTTCCTCAGCCGGATCAGCGATCTCCTCCTTATGGACAGCGATAATACTGCGCACTGTGATCCCGGCTCCCTCAAGGGCTTTTTTCACCTCCGGCATCTTTGCGTCCGTTACCTTCACCAGAAAATTGCTGTTTGTAGCCACTGTAGTACCTCCGTTGCTTAGTTACGATCTCAAATCTCAGATCTCAAATCTCAAAGGAATCCAAAGTCCAAGATTCAAAATCCAAAATAAGATCTGGTGATTGGTTATTTATGACAAATGATTGGTTTTTCCATTCACCATTCACCATTCAAACATTTATTGCGTAGATTCCTGCGCCTCCGAGGTCCGCTCATAGGGGGGCAACAGAACGATCTCGATCCTTCTGTTGGCAGCCTTGCCTTTAGCTGTATCGTTCAGAGCCGTGGGCTGATACTCGCCGTACCCGGCCCCTGAGAGCTTCTGGGCGTCGATACCCACCTCACTTTGAAGGAAGTGGACCACCGCAAGCGCACGGCTGGCTGAAAGCTCCCAGTTCGTCGGGAATTTTTCCTGTAATTTCCCGCCGATGGGGTCGTTATCGCTGTGACCCTCGATCTGTATACGCTTGCCCTCAACCTTGGCAAGCTGGGCACCGACTCTCCTGAGAACCTCTATCCCGGAACCCTTCAGATCCGCCTTGCCGGAATCAAACAGGACCTTCGACTCCAGGTTAACGGATAGTCTGTCCTTCATCCTCCGGATCTGGATCTCGCCGGCCTCGATCTCACCTTTGAGGCTCCCAACCAGTTCATCGTAGGTGGCTTTGAGCTTCTCCAGTTCAACCTCCTTCTGTCTTTCCAATTCGCTGGTGCGGGCTTGAGCTGCGGCCAGATCACTTTTAGTCCTCTTCGCTTCGGCCTCGCGGACGGCAAGTTTTTCCCTGAGCTGGGCATTGGTGCCCTGGAGCTCCTTGCTGATCAGCATTGTCTCCTTGATCACCGCGGATTGGGATACCTCCTTTTTCTGGAGGATATCGCTCAACCTCTCGTTCTGAGACTTGAGTTCCTGGTTGACCGCCTTTTCAACAGTCAAATTATTCTGCAGCAGGTCCCGCTCGTCACTCACACTCCCCAGACTCGCGGTCAGTTCATTCACCCTTTTCCCTGAAGAGGCGAGATCGTCCTGGCACCTGGAAAGCTCGGTTCGAAGAGCCTTGTTGTCCTCCACCTGTAAGGTAAGTCTTTCGGCACAACTCCTGGCTTCACCTTCCTTTAACAGGTATTCTTTTTTACTGACGATACAGCTCGACAGGGAGACTGTAAGGGCAAGTATCAGAAGCATGGGTTTATATATAGTTTTCAAGGGCAGACCTCCTTTTGGTTAGTTTAACCGGGATACTATCCCAAATCATGTGGAAAGAGTCCAGAGGGAACAAATGTTACGTGTGTGCGTAGAGCGTGCCTGCGTTCATGCGTGAAATCTATAAAGCATCTGATTAGCGCCATAATACAGGGACCCACGTACGCATCTACGGAATTTCTCTGGACATTGGTCTTTGGGCTTTGGACTAGAGAATTGAAAACGGTGCGGGTACAAAGGTCAGAACGAATATGGCCAGTGCGCAATAACCTATTTTTCGCCTTCTGTCGTCCAGGGAGATCTGGGGAAGGAGAACCGGTGGATGCCGGACTCCGATAAAAACCAGCAGGAGGGCCCAGATAAGCCACCCTTCCCAGAAAAATACACCCATGGCGAGAAGACCAATGTGTACGACACGGGCTATGATGTTAAAGCAATCAGGGAAAAGGGCCATGGCGATGTGGCCGCCGTCCAGCTGCCCCACGGGCAGGAGGTTAAGAGAAGTGACGAACATCCCGATCCACCCGGCAAAAGCGACGGGGTGAAGAATAAGATCCGCGTTTATGGGAAGGTCACCCAATACAAATCTTTCCAGTAACAGCATCAGCAGGCTGTCCCCGAGAATGATTCCTCCTTCACCATTTCCTCCCGGAACGACCTTGGACATGGTCAACCCGACGATCAGGGCCGGGAGGGCCAGAAGGAACCCGCCGATGGGCCCTGAAGCTCCAATGTCCAGAAGGGCTCGTCTGTCCCAAATGGCCCCTTTCATCCGGATCACGGCGCCGAAGGTCCCGATGATGGATGGTGCGGGTATAAAGAAAGGGAGGGTGGAAGGGACTTTATGGGACCGTGATGCCAGGTAGTGAGACATCTCGTGCACCATCAGGATTCCCATAAGTGTTATGGAGAAAGGAAGTCCCTGGAATATGCCCATGGGCTGTTTCAGGAGGTTTACCCCCTGCTGGATCGCTCCGGCAGAGGTCGTAGTCAGAAAGGTGGTAACAAACAGAAAACCGGGGAGCCAGCGGCGCTCGGGCCTGGGGGTGGGGTCAGGAGTGACGTCGCGAAGGGACTCTGAACTCATCTCAAATCTCAAATCTCAAAAGTTCTTTAGTGCACATGTGTACCGGTGCACTAGCAGGCCGTTGAAAAATTGGTCTTTAGCCAGCCTTTTTTCTCGTAATGTACTTTTTTTCTGATCTTTGACAATTTGTTTTCGTTGGTTTTGAGCTGTTAACACCTTATTTAAGAGTGATGTTTTGTTGTTTTGTATCTCCTTATCCTAAGGTGCCCTGATCAGGTTGCGCATTCGAACCAGGTTGTAGGCCCTTGCTGTCAGTGTAAAAACACTCTCGACGCGATCAAGGCCTCGATGGCGTGTCTTACGCAAATACCCTGTCGTCTTGATCCAACCGAAGATTTCTTCAACCCGCTTGCGCACCTTCTGACTCACCTGGTAGCCCGCATGCCGTGTTGTTCGATCGTCGATGGCCTTACTGTTTACTTTCTTAGCCACATGAGGCGTTGCCGAGAGCCCACGCAAGCCGTTCACAAAATTCGGGACATCATAACCTTTGTCAGCTCCGACCGTTACGCGATGAGTGCCAGGGATATCTTCAACCATATCGAGACCAGCATCCCATTCGGCGGTTCCGTTGGCCAAGGTTAAGCGGCTGTCTACAATCAGACCGTTGCGGTTCTCCATCAGGGCATGGCCCATGAAGCAGATTTTCGACTCCTTGCCTAATCCCTTTCTAAGCAGCCTGGCGTCTGGATCCGTAATTGATTGATGGGTGTCGTTCTTGCGCTTTTACCCTTTGAAATCGACATCGGAGTTTCGCCCGCCGCTTGTTGGAGGAACCTGGTTGTTCTCGTCCTTGGGCCGAAAGCTCTTCATTGAAGCCCACGCTTCGATCAAGGTGCCATCAACAGTAAAATGTTCGTTTGACAGTAACCCTGCGCGCTCAGCCTGACCTTTAATTGCTTGAAAGAAAGCTGTGGCCACGCCATGCTGGATCAAACGGTCCCGGTTCTTGGAAAAAGTGGAGTGGTCCCAGACCTTATCGTCCATGGACATGCCCACGAATCAACGAAATAACAAATTGTAATCCAGTTGCTCGACCAGCATCCGCTCGCTGCGGATCGTGTAGAGCACTTGCAGCAATAAGGCACGCAGCAACTGTTCCGGAGGAATAGACGGACGGCCCACTTCAGAATACATGTCCTTGAATAACGGGGCCAGATCAGAAAAAGCTGTATCCACCATGTTCCGGATGGGTCGTAACGGATGGTCCTTGGGAACACGTGCTTCCGGTGATATATAACTGAACATGCCTTGCTGTTGTCTGTCCTCGCCGCGCATAACGTTTCTCCTTTAATAACAAACGGTTATGCGTATATTTATAACGAAAAAACAGCCATTACTCCAGTAAATTCAATAAATCAGATGGGCTGTTTTTCAACAACCTGCTAGGGCACTAAATCGCTTTCTTGTTAGCCTTATTCTACGTTCTACATTCCACATTCTGCCTAGTCCAGCCCGAGCATCGCGGCGAGATCCCCCAGACTCCCCCTGGCGTCAGGCTCGAGGTTCGATTTTCCCCGACTGATAATATGCCCCTCAACAAGAAACGTTCCCATTCCCGTTTCTGAAGCCGGCAGGTCCTGCTCCATGTCGTTCCCCACCATGAGACACTCAGAAGGGTCCACACGGAGGATAGAGCACAGCTCCATGTAATAATCTATTCTGGGTTTGCATGTGCTCATTGTCTCCAGCCCGGGAACGAAGCTAAAGGCATCAGGATCCACTCCGGACCACCGGAGCCTCTCGATTACCGCCAACGT
Organism: bacterium; assembly: GCA_029210965.1. Taxonomy (NCBI): domain Bacteria; species bacterium. The sequence continues at coordinate 25,567 of JARGFZ010000025.1, forward strand.
CGGAAAGATGGGGTTAGTAGCCAGGCACAGGGTGTAACCCTCCGCCCCAGCCCTGGCAATAAATTGAGAAGCACCGGGTGCGGGCTTTCCATAACGACTCAGTGTTGGAAAAACATCCGTGTAGAACTGACGGAACCGTTGTTCAATATCGGGTATATCCATTCCGGTATAGTTTGAGAATGTACGGTTGAAACCTTCCAGGTTGGTCTCGCCATCGGATCTCGCCTCGACCATGATCGCTTCGGTGCCGCCGAACAGACCATTTCTGAACCGGTCCATGTCAAGAATATCCCGGAAGCATTGGTGCATGGCCTCAACCATGGGGCCGAGAAAAAAGGAAACCTCGATGTCAAGTAGGGTGCCATCGAGATCAAGAAGCAGGGTTGTGTACTTTTTCATATTGTGAGCAACGTTACCGCCCGGTAAATATCAGAGTACGAACTTCCTGAAAACCAGGCTGCCGTTGGTGCCGCCGAAGCCGTAGGTGTTTGACAGTGCCACATCCACGACCGTATCCCTGGCAGTATTGGGAACGTAATCGAGATCGCATTCCGGGTCCGGCTCTTCATAGTTAATGGTTGGAGGCAGCTTGTCTTCCATGACGGTCTTGATCGCCGCAACGGCTTCAACACCGCCAGCCGCACCCAGAAGGTGGCCGGTCATGGATTTCGTCGAACTGACAGGAATTTTGTAGGCTGCCTCACCGAAAAGACCCTTGATGGCCATCGTCTCGTACATGTCATTGTAATAGGTACTCGTTCCATGGGCATTTATGTAACTGACCTCTCCCGGATTGATCCTGCCATCACTTAACGCCGCCTTCATACACTGGATCGCACCAGCCCCACCCTCGGCAGGTGAGGTTATATGGTAGGCATCACCTGACATTCCGAACCCTGTGATCTCTGCCAGGATCTCGGCACCTCTTGCCCGTGCAAACTCAAGCTCCTCCAGGATGATAACGCCGGCTCCTTCTCCCATGACGAAGCCATCCCTGCCCTTGTCGAAAGGCCGGCTGGCAAGTTCAGGCTCGTCGTTACGGGTAGAAAGCGCTTTCATGGAATTGAACCCGGCAAAGGCCAAAGGTGTGATGGTGGCCTCAGTTCCGCCGGCAATGGCTGCATCCGCGTCACCGTACTGGATCATGCGGTAGGCCGTCCCGATGCTATGGGTACCCGTCGCGCAGGCTGTGACCACGCAGCTGTTAGGACCTTTGGCGCCGGTGATGATAGAGATGTGTCCTGCCGCGAGGTTGGCGATGGTCATGGGAATAAAAAAGGGTGTGACCTTTCGCGGCCCTTTTTCTCTCAGTACAGCGGCATACTTTTCAATGTATGGAAGGCCACCGAGGCCTGCTCCCACAACGACAGCGACGCGTTCAGCGTTGGTGTCATCGATGATCAGGTTCGAATGTTCCAAAGCCTCCAGTGCTGCGAAAATACCAAAGGGAATGAAAAGATCCATCTTGCGCAGATCTTTCCGATCGATCCTGAGCTCCGGATCGAACCCCTTAACCTCCGCGGCAATCGTAGTGGTGACCTGCTCTTCGTCGGCATCGAACCTGGTTATAGGGCCCACGCCGGAACGCCCCGCAAGCAAGCTGTCCCATGTAGCTTTCACATCAAGACCCAGGGGCGTTATCGCTCCAAGCCCAGTGACAACAACTCTTCTTCGCACAATAATTACCCTTTTGGAGTGTTATTAGGCGTTTTTTCCCTCGACATAGGTAATGGCATCCTGAACAGTCTGCATTTTTTCAGCATCCTCATCCGGGATCTCCAGATCGAAAGCTTCCTCGAAAGCCATGACCAGTTCCACCACATCCAGGGAGTCCGCTCCCAGATCGTTCACGAAGTGGGCCGTGTTGCCAATTCCTGCGGCGTCCTGGTTCAGCTGCTCTGCGATGATCTCTTTGACTTTTGCTCCAACGTCCATTTGAATTCCTCCTTATATTCAGTTTCTAGTGACTTGTTCCTAGTGAAGTGGTTTTTCAAAGTACCGGGTACCGGGTTTTAAGTGCTGAGTACTGATATCACATATACATCCCGCCGTTAACGTGCAAAACCTGTCCGGTGATATAGGAAGCGTCCTCCGAAACCAGAAACCTGACAGCAGCGGCAACGTCTTCAGGGGTTCCAAGTCGCCCGTTGGGTATCAGGTTGACAAGTTCCTCTCTGGCTTTATCCGGCAGGGCGTCAGTCATGGCGGTCTGGATAAAACCTGGCGCAACAGCGTTGACCGTGATCCCTCTTGCCGCCACCTCCCTTGCCAGGGACTTGGTGAAGCCAATAATACCAGCCTTGGAGGCCGCGTAGTTCGTCTGCCCGGCGTTACCCATGGCCCCCACCACAGAGGAGATATTTACGATCCGCCCGTCCCTTTGCTTCATCATAACGCGAATAACCGCTTTGGAGCACAGATACGTCCCTGTAAGGTTGATGTCTATTACCGACTGCCATGCGTCATCCGCCATCCTCATCATCAGTGAGTCCCGAGTGATACCGGCGTTGTTTATAAGGTAGTCGATACGCCCGTACTTTTCCGTAACTTTACTGGCCAACGCCTCAACATTGCCGGCATCCGCCACGTTAAGTTCAAAGGCAAGAGGGACACAACCGGCTGCAACTACCTCTGCCGCCGCCGCTTCCGCCGCTTCCAGATTGATGTCGGCAATAACCACATTGATGCCTGCCTCAGCAAAATCAAGGGCGATGGCCCGGCCGATACCCTGTCCACCTCCTGTAACAATGGCCAATTTCCTGTCCGACATCATCAAACCTCCAGAAATTCAACAGTAGATCCCAGATCCTCCGGGGCACCGAAGGATGCCGCGGCAACTTGTTTATCTATCCTTTTGATGAGACCTGCCAAAACCTTTCCAGGACCCAGTTCAAGGAAAGCTGTCACTCCCCGCTCAACCATTGCATTCACTGAATCCTCCCAAAGGACCGGGGAGGTTACCTGCCGGACGAGAGAGGGGACAACTTGAGTTCCCTCTTTAATGGCCACAGCTTCAGCGTTGTTTATCAGAAGGGTCTTTGGACTGTCAATCCGAATGTCCTTCAGGACCTTCTCCATACGTCTGGCGGCAGGTTCCATCAAAGCACAATGAAAGGGTGCGCTTACCGGTAACTCCACCGCCCGCTTTCCACCACGCTCTTTGAAAAGATCGATGGCACCGAGGACACCTGCCCTGTGACCTGCAATAACGATCTGTCCCGGGGCGTTGTAATTTGCTGCAGCCACCACCACTGAATCAGAGGATACTGCGTCACAGATATTGATAATTTGATCCCTGTCCATCCCGAGGAGCGCGGCCATGGCACCTTCGCCTGCAGGGACAGCTTCCTGCATGGCCCTGCCCCTTTCTCTGACTGCCTTAGCAGCATCTGTAAAACCGATGCTCCCGGCAGCAACGAGGGCCGAATATTCCCCCAGGCTGTGGCCGGCCACACATGCTGGTGCAAGGTCGATCTCCGCACCCAGGGCTCGCCAGGCAGCTACACTTACTGTCAGTATAGCCGGTTGGGTATTTTCAGTCAGGCGAAGATCCTCTTCGGGACCCTCAAAACACAAGCGGCCAAGGCTGAAACCCAGCGCTTCGTCGGCTTCAAGGAACGTATCCTTTGCCGCAGCAGACCACTGGGCCAGGTCCTTCCCCATTCCCACATACTGTGAACCCTGACCTGGGAAAACCAGTGCGAGAGTCACTATATACAACCTCGCAAATGTATCTTCGAGCAGTTAGCAGGGCGGTCACGCCTTGAGAGTGATCCCATGCCAGCCCCGCCGCTGGCCGGGCCGATGGCGGGACTATTTGGATGGTTTTTTTGCGACTCCATCACTATTGCCCTCTCGAGGCGTTCACCGAGCGTATGATCTCGGGAATTATCTGGAATGCGTCACCCACAAGGCCGTAGGTGGCCACATCAAAAATGGGGGCATCGGCATCCTTGTTGATAGCCACGATGACGTCCGAGGCCTGCATGCCCGCAAGGTGCTGGACAGCGCCAGATATGCCGCACGCTATGTAAAGCTTTGGCTGGACCGTCTTACCAGTCTGGCCGACCTGATGACTGTATGGGATCCACCCTGAATCTACCGCGCTGCGTGACGCACCCACAGCTCCGTTCAGAGCGAGGGCGAGTTCCTCAATGATCTTGAACCCTTCAGGACCACCCAGCCCGCGCCCCCCGGAAACGATGATATCGGCCTCTGCCAGGTTCACGGTGTCAATGATATCTTCTACCACCTCCAGAACCTTTGTCCGGTTATCCATCCTGTTCTCATCAACACCGCTTATCGTGTGAACCTCACCTTTATGATGAGAGTCCTTTACCGCCGCAGCCATGACCTTGTGGCGTACCGTTGCCATCTGGGGTCTGTGCAGCGGACAAACGATAGTAGCCATGATATTTCCGCCGAAGGCTGGCCTCGTCTGCATGAGATCACCCGTTTCAGGATCGATATCCAGGGCGGTACAGTCAGCTGTTAGTCCCGTGTTCACACGGGATGCGACCATAGGGATGAAGGAGCGCCCCATAAAAGTGGCGCCAGCAAGGACGATGGATGGCTTTCGCTCCTCAATGAGATCGCTCAAAACAGACGCATAAGGTCCGTCATTGAACTGGGCAAGAGAAGGATCATCGACATACAGGACTTCATCGGCGCCGTAATGAACCAACTCTCGTGCCGCTTCCTCCATGGCATGACCTAGGAGGACAGCGGTGAGCTTTTCCCCCGTCTTTTCCGCCAGTTTTCTTCCAGCGCCCAGAAGTTCCATGGCCACTGTGGAGGTTTTACCGTTCCGCTGTTCGGCAAAGATCCAGATCCCCGAATAAGCATTTTTATCAAGATCGGGCAGTTCTACCTTGCTCTCTTCCTGGATAATGGCCTCAACAGGGCACGCCTCGATGCAGGCCAGACAAATGGTGCACTTTTCGTTTATCCATGCAGCACCATCCACCATCTCGATGGCTTCGTAGGGGCAGGAGGCCAGACACGCTTCGCAACCGTTGCACTCTTCTTTGATGACGATAACAGCCATTAGAAACTCCTGAAAAAACAATCTCAAATCTCAAATCTCAAAAAGATAAAAACCTGGTTCTTTTTTAAACTTGAAACCTGAAACTTGAAACCTGGTTTATAGAATTTTCTGTTCCTTCAGCCCTTTTACGAGCTTTACAGCCATTTCTGCAGGCTCCTCCTGCCACTTCACACCGGAGCGCGACAGGTCGGGGGAGAAGATCTTCACAACACGGGTCGGGGAACCGTCGAGGCCGAGGTGAGGATCCTTCACATCCAGGTCCTCCCTCGTGAAGGTGGTGATCTCGGCTTTTTTCGCCTTCATTTTGCCTTTAAGGGAGGGCATCCTGGGTTCGTTTATCTCTTTGACCACTGTTATGAGTCCCGGAAGAGGAAGGTTCACAACCTCGTAGCCTTCTTCGAACATCCTCTCCACCACCATCTCATTGGAGCCAACTGTGTGCACCTTTTTGATGAAAGCTACGAAGGGGATCCCGAGCTGATCGGCAAGAGACGGGCCCACCTGGGCGGTATCTCCATCAATGGCCTGCTTCCCGCAGATAATGAGGTCGATCGGTCCCATCTTCCTGATAGCGGCAGCCAGGGTGTACGCTGTTGCCCAGGTGTCGGATCCGGCGAAAGCGCGATCGCTCACCAGGTAAACCTCATCAACGCCCAGGGCCACCGCCTCCCGCAGGGCCGTCTCCGCCTGGGGAGGACCCATGGTCAGCACCTTGACAATACCGCCGTGCTCTTCCCTGAGTCGGACACCCTCCTCGATAGCGTACATGTCGAAGGGGTTTATTATGCTCTCGACACCTTCCCTCATCAGGGTGTTGGTTTCGGGGTTTATTTTGACTTTTGTCGTCTCGGGAACTTGCTTTATACACACAACAATATTCATGGGGACCTCTGGTTTAATACGGCTCGCCTTAGCACGGCATCTTCTGCCTCTAATCGTTAATTTTAAACGATCTTCTTTCCCCTTGAGGGGGGAAGACCGAGATGGGGGTGATAGATTTCACCCTCCCCTCAATCCCCTCCTCTCAAGGGAGGGGAAGATCAAGGAATCATCTACTTGAAAGGCCTCCGGTTTCCTCGGAACTCTGGCCTTGAATCTACCCTACTCTGACAAGCCTCAAATCATTGGTTTATGCGGTGCGCGATAAAAGGCAATCTGCTGCAATTCGAGTCCTAAGAGATAGGTGATAAGAGATAAGAAAAATCCGATGCTCACTTATCACTTGTACCTGGCACCTGGGACTTCGAAATACCCGTTCTCCCACACCTGTTTTAAGATAAAAATAAGTATCGGTGTATTGGTGTTTAACCCCGACACCCCCATACCCCGGCACCCCGTTACAGGTTAACTTTTCCTGGCGTACTCCTTAATGAGTGCTGCCCCGATGACGTTACGCTGGATCTGGTTGGTTCCCTCGTAGATCTGGAGGATCTTGGCGTCACGCATCATCTTCTCCACCGGGTACTCCTTCATGTATCCGTAACCACCGAGGACCTGAACCGCGTTGGTTGTGACCTCCATGGCCACGTCAGACGCATACAGTTTTGTCATGGCCGAGACCTTGGATATATCCTTGGCTCCGCTGCCGACATACCGGGCCACCGCATAGGTGAGGGCCCTGGCAGCTTCTGTCCTGGTGGCCATGTCCGCCAGCATGTGCTGAACTGCCTGGAACCCGATGATAGGCTGACCGAACTGATGCCTCTCACGAGCGTAGTTAACGGCAACATCCAGAGCTCCCTTGGAAACTCCCACGCCCTGGGCTGCAATACCAGGCCTGGACATGTCCAGGGTCTTCATGGCCACCATGAACCCCATGCCTTCCTTTGAGATCAGGTTCTCGGCCGGAATGCGGCAGTCCTCGAAGACCAGCTCACGGGTGGCCGAAGCCCTGATACCCATCTTGTTCTCCTTCTTGCCGAAGGAAAAACCTTCTGTACCCTTTTCGACGATAAACGCGGACGCACCCCTGGCACCCTTGGACTTATCGGTGATAGCAATAACAGTGTAAATCTCGGCCTCACCACCGTTGGTGATCCACTGTTTGGTCCCGTTAAGGATATAGGAACCACCATCCTTGACGGCCGTCGTCCTGACTCCGCCTGCGTCGCTGCCTGCGTTGGCCTCAGTCAGACCGAAGGCAGCCAGTTTTTCCCCGGAGGCGATATCTGGAAGGTATTTACTTTTCTGTTCTTCGTTGCCGTACAAAAGGATGGGGTAAGCGCCCAACCCCGAGGCGGCGAAGCTTACAGAAACAGCCAGACACGCTGTGGACAGTTCCTCAACTGCGATAGTAGTGTCGAGTGTGCCAAGACCCATCCCGCCATACTCCTCCGGGATGTTAATACCGAAGAGATCTGACTGTCCGCAGATCTTCAGGATCTCCGTGGGGAACTCCTGGGTTTCGTCCAGTTCCTCCCGGACAGGAACAATCTTCTCCTGAGCGATCTGCCGGGCTATTTCCTGGATGGCTTGCTGCTCTTCTGTAAAAAAGTAGTCCATTTAGAACCTCCATGCCTTCCTTCAAGACTGAATTTTCCCTGCTCTCTTCCTGGGACCAGGTCGAAGACAACGTAATGAAAAAAATATTGATTAAAGTGTTTTACCAGCGGACCAGAACGGCCCCCCATGTGAGTCCGCCGCCAAAAGCCTCAAGAAGTACCATGTCGCCTTTTTTGATCCGTTTGCTTCGTACCGCTGCGTCGAGGGCCAACGGTACCGATGCGGCTGAAGTGTTGCCATGTATGTCAACGGTGACGATGACCTTCTCCATGGGTAATTTAAGCTTCCTGGCGGTGGCCTGGATTATCCTCAGGTTGGCCTGGTGGGGAACCAGGAAATCAATGTCCTCCTCACCGAGGCCATTTGCTTCCATAACCTCGTCAACAACCTCGCTCAGTCGGGTAACAGCCACCTTGAAAACCTCGTGACCGCGCATCTTGAGCGTGTTGAGCTTCTGATCAATGGCTTCCTTGGAGATGGGCATCCTTGACACACCGGCCGGCACGTAAAGGAGCTCTGCCATGCTTCCATCGCTATGGAGATGGGTCGAAATGATGCCCCTTTCCGAATCCTCCCCCGGTACGAGCACTGCCGCTCCGGCGCCGTCGCCGAAAAGTATGCAGGTGTCCCTGTCCTCCCAATCCAGAAACTTGCTGAGCACCTCCGCTCCTATTACAAGCACCTTCTGGTAGGTACCGGTCTTAATGAAAAGATCCCCTACTGTCAGAGCATAGATGAATCCGGTACAGGCCGCCTCCAGATCAAAAGCTGCCGCCTTGGCAGCTCCCAGGTTCCGCTGGACAAAACCCGCAGTTGAAGGGAAATAATGATCAGGGGTCAGGGTCGCCACGATTATCAGGTCCAGTTCCGCCGGGTCCACTCCCGCCATCTCCAGGGCAGCTCGTGCCGCCTTGGTGGCCAGGTCGGAGGTAGCTTCTTCGGGCGACGCCAAATGCCTTTCGCGGATACCTGTCCTGGAAATGATCCAGTCAGCAGAGGTATCGATCATTTTCTCCAGGTCGAAGTTGGTCAGAACCTTCTCCGGAAGGTATGACCCTGTTCCCGCAATAACCGTTCTGGTATTCATGGATGCGATATCAGTCACCCCTGTCTGGGGAATTCGAGTCTTTCAGGTCCATGTCCATCTTTTTTTCCTTTATATGATCGATGACCTGATGGACCTTTTCCCCGAAACTCTGCCGGAGCTCCGCACTGGATTCCACCTCTTCACGGACACGCATGGCCACCTTCGTCCTTGCATAGTCGAAGGAGATCCTGATGGCGTTCTTGATCGCTACCGGGTTGGAGCGGCCATGGGCGATCACCCCTATACCGTCAAGTCCAAGGAGGAGGGCGCCCCCGGTCTCGGAATAATCAAACCGCTGCTTGAAGCGCTTTAAGGCAGGCCGCATGAAAAGGTAACCGAAGCGTCCCAGCAGTGAGGCCTTGATCTCCGCTTTCAATCGGGTAGCGAGGACCTGAACCACACCTTCCCCTGTCTTGAGCGCAACATTTCCCACGAAACCATCACATACGATAACGTCCACAACATCATTGAAGATGTCCCCTCCCTCGACGTTACCGTGAAAGTTGAGGTCGCTCTTTTTCAGTATCTTGTAGGTGGTCCTGACAACCTCGTTCCCCTTCCCAGCCTCTTCACCGATACTCAGGAGCCCGACTTTGGGACGGTCTATACCGAGGGCGTAACGGGCAAGAGCATGGCCCATGAAAGCGAACTGCACAAGATTGTGCACCTTGCTGTCAACGTTGGCTCCAGCGTCGAGAAGAACAACTTTTCCGTTTGCCGTGGGGAGGACCGATCCGATACAAGGCCTGTCCACGCCGGGCAGTGTGCCCAGGACGATGAGTCCTGCGAGCATTGCTGCACCGCTATTGCCCGCTGACATGGCGGCGTCGGCTTCGCCTGACTGGACCAGTTCAAAGATCCGCTTGATGGAGGCATCGTGTTTGTGGTTCAGGGCCTTGCGGGGAAACTCATCCATGCGCACGACCTCTGAGGCGTGCTTGATGATGATCTTCCCCTCGGGATGGGAATGATTTGCCAGAAGAGGCTCGATCACTTCCCGGTCACCCACCAGGATGACCGTACAATCGAGTTCGCGCACGGCAAGTGCAGCTCCCTCAACGACAGCTTGGGGAGCGTGGTCGCCTCCCATGGCATCAACTGCGATCTTCACGGCTGTCTATCCGAGGGCTTTTCAGACCTCTTTGATCTCCATAACCTTCCGGTCACGGTAGAATCCACAGTGGTTGCAGACCCTGTGGGGCATCTTGGCCTCCCCGCACTTTGAACACACGCTCGTAGCAGGTGATGGCAGGGCATCGTGAGACCGCCTTCGTCTCGTGCGGGATTTTGCCATTTTTTGCTTTGGGACTGGCATAGTATTCTCCTTCTCCTAGCCTAATGCACACCTTGGTGCCCGGCTCATTTCTTATGGTCAATCTGAAATTTAAGATCTTTGAGGGCGCTCCACCGCGGATCGGTTTCCGGCTCGCATCCACAGGTTCCCAATGTCTTATCCGTTCCGCATTCAGGACAGATCCCGCGGCAGTCGTCCTGGCACAGCGGTTTCATCGGAAGGCTGAGGGAGATCTGCTCCGCGGCAAGGTGACCTATATCCAGGGTATCACCGCGAAAGAACGCAACATCAAGATCGTCCGAACCCAGTTCTTTTTCATGGGCAGTTCTATCCAGATCCAGAACAGGCCTGAGTTCAATATCAACCTTTTCATGGATCTCGGCAATAAAATCCTTCAGGCAGCGGGCACACGTTAACTGTACTTTACCACCGACATTTCCGCGAACAAAAACCTCTTGTCCTATTTTCTTTATCTGAAGGGAACCTTTAACCGGTCCCAGGATATTCATTTCCTGGACTGCCGGATCATCGGAATCCAGTTCAAGCTCAATTTCCATTTCCTCCTGGAGTATATCCTCAAGATGTATCAGCATTATAGTCCTCCGAAGGTGAATAGAAATAGATACCGGATGAATAACCCTTTGTCAATTGAGGAACATGAGCTTGTGAATAGGTTAACTTCCGTGATTGGTGACTGGTGATTCGTGATTAGAAAAATAGCTGATCCCATGAGAGCGGTTATTTTTACCGCAGAGGACGCGGAGGAGGTCCCAGGTCCAGGGGAAAAAACATTTCCCTTGATTGCGACAAAAACCTTAACGCAGAGGGCCGCCCATTAAGAGGCACCTTGTCAAGGCACAAAAAAATTTATTACATGAGCCTGTGCCCTGCATTTTCGTATCTGATATAAGCTCACTCGTTGCACCCTTGTTTTCATCATATCAGGCGTCAGCCTCAGCTGCACCAGCCACCCATCAGGATCAAGACCAGTCATTCAGGTCCCTGTCACATTCCGTGACCCAGAAAACCTTCGGTTCCGTCCCGCATCCAATATAAAAACGCGCACACAGCTAATGGTTATTAACCAGCCTCATTTCGGCTTACGGGACAGGCAGCGAGGATCTTTCTATCAGTTATGTATTGGCGGGAACCGTTTCCAATCACAGGTAGTGGTTTTTCCACCCTCTGCCGTGGTTCCCCGTTCCCGCCAAGCCCTATGCGAACAGTTTCTCCGGATCAAAGGGCACATGGTCGCGCATGATGTAATAAACTGCCCTTGCCAATTTGTGAGCCAGTGCCGTATGTGCAATCATTCTATTGGTTTTATTCATCTTGCGGTCGTAATAGGCTCGAACCGTATGTTGTCTCGGCGGGCACACTCCGAGGCCTCAGAGAAAGCCCAGGCCAGATACTTGATCCCGTTTTTTATGTTGCCTTTGCCCTTGCGCTTGTCGTTGCTCGTCCATCGGCTGGGAACCTTCCGACAGTAAG
>JARGFZ010000026.1 GCA_029210965.1 bacterium
CTAAGGTTCTCTAAGTTCCCAACCTCAAAGGATAACCCACGGCTTCAAGGTTGGACAGGTCAATTCATTATGTCTAGGTCTGGGGGAATTGAAATGGGTGAAGTTCCTGCAGTGATAAATGGAACTCTATACAAACACCCGGAGCTTGCAACTGAAAGTTAAGCTGAATCTATCTCGGAAATGTTTAATCAATCACTATTCACCCGTCTTCGCTATCAGCTACGACGTGGCAGGCGGACAACTGATCACGGATTCATCCCTTCTCCAATTTATGACAGAAGTAGCATTTCTGCTTTCCTTCGGGTGGTGTTTTCCCGTCCACCGTGTGGTTCTCAGGGAGGGCCTCAGGAGAATGGCATTGGAAACAGGTTGTGTAATCTTTCTGTTTTTTGGGATGGTTCCCGTCCAGGGGCATTCTGGGGGTGGTGCTTTCAGGTGCCATGAGGAAGAAAATGAGGATGGCCGAGCAGCCGACCAGAAAAACAGCAGTTTGAACTTTTTTATTCATGTGATCTCCACAGTGTGGGCCTGGTTTTTTTGTATCGAACAGAATTTAACCATATCTGTTCCGTAATGGGGGGTCAAGGAGGGGTGACAGCAATCGACAATTGCGAATTGAGAATTACTGATTACATGCTTATATTACAGGACAAGGCTATGGATGAGGGGAGCAGATGGAGGCGATATGACGATTTTCAGAGAGCCGGTAAAGGTTTGGAGTTCTGTACCAACGATGGAGGGAGCGGGAGTTCGCCTTAAAAGGGCGTTCGGGCATACCGAGATGCCCAGGCTCGATCCATTCCTGCTTCTGGACGATATTCACTCACGGAATCCTGAAGATTATACGGCTGGATTCCCATGGCATCCCCACCGGGGTATCGAAACTGTGACCTATGTCCTCCACGGCGATGTGGAGCACGGAGACAGTATTGGAAACAGGGGCTCCATAAAGGACGGGGATGTTCAGTGGATGACTGCCGGCAGCGGCATTGTGCATCAGGAGATGCCCAGGGCAACAAGTGGTCAAATGAGGGGGCTGCAGCTGTGGGTAAACCTTCCCGCTTCCATGAAAATGATGGATCCCAGGTACAGGGATATCAAGGCTGATACAATTCCCGTAGTCACACAGGAGACAGGGAGCAGGGTTCGGGTTGTCGCAGGGACCTACGGAGGTGTGTCAGGACCTATGAGAGATCTGGTACAGAACCCTCTCTACCTGGATATTACCTTGTTGCCGGGCACGAGGTTTACCCAAAGTTTTGAACCGGGTCACACCGTTTTTGCCTATACTCTTGACGGTTCCGGTAACTTTTCACCAGGAGCCGGAAAGCCTGTAGGGGATGAAAAGGTGATCCTCTATGGCCCAGGGGATCACATCGAGATCACGGCAGGAAAGAGCGGGCTGCGTTTTCTTCTGATTTCAGGTCAGCCTATCAGGGAACCGGTTGCCTGGAGAGGCCCCATTGTCATGAACACGGAAGAGGAACTGCACGAAGCTTTTCGGGAGTACCGTGACGGTACATTCATTAAAGTGGGAGAGCATCCGTAGTGAATATCTGTATCGGTGTGTCGGAGAATCGGTGTAACGGTGAAGGGATTAGGAAAACCACTAGACGCGGAGACACGGAGAGGGGGAGACACGGAGTAGTTATTATCTCCGCGTCCTCGCGTCCCCGTGTCACCGTGTCATGGGAACCTACAAACGTTCACCGTTCACTGCTTTTTCCCCCGACACCACTGTGGTAAAGTGGTTACTGAACAATTTAAGTTCGTTACTCAAATCTGTTCCCAAATTGAAATATGTTCTCAATGACCGTAAGATCGATAGTGTTAAATCGCTTTCAAACAACACGATTTATTGCATGAGGGAGGAGCTCAGATGCAAGGCGACCAGATCGGGGATCGGATACGCAACTTCAGGGAAATAAAAAGGCTTTCAACGGAGGAGTTGGCGGAAAGGTCAGGGCTTGACGTCAATTTCGTAGAACAGGTCGAGGAAAATACAATCAAACCGGCGCTAGGAACCCTTCTGAAGTTCTCCAGGGCCATGGGTATAAAAATGGCCAACTTCCTGGATGTCTCGGTGAGCAGGGATCCAGTGGTGGTCAGATCTGGTGACATTGACGGGTTTCAGAGAACCGAACTGTCATCTGAAAGCGGTGTGCCTACCTCCCTTGTTTTTCACCACCTTGCCCAGGGCAAGATTGACAGGCATATGGAACCGTTCTTCATCGAAGTACTGCCCCAGCTGCCTGGACAGGTTAAGGTTTCCCAGCACGAAGGCGAGGAGTTTATTGCCGTTGTATCCGGAGAGATCGAGCTGCAGTACGGAAAAGACACCTACAGGCTTAAGCCTCGCGACAGCGCTTATTACAGCTCCGATGTCCCTCACAGGATCGTCGCCCTTAATGACGAGAAGGCTGAGATATACGCTGTAACCTACTTCCACTCCTGAAAAGAATGAAAATGCCCCTTTTTCACGAGTGGAAAAGGGGAGAGTGTAATGTGTAGAGTGCAGAGGAAAAATTAAAATCTAAACAGCGTGCATCCAGCTCGTTTCGGAGATTTGCGTGCCTTCACTCTACACACTACACTCTACAATTGGATTACACCCTGCACACTACACTATTTCAATGCCTTTTCTTCCAAGCCTTTTTTGAACCGGTCCCACTGGACGGTGAACCGCTCATGTTTTCCGCTCCCGATGGGGTCTTTTTCGTCCCTGTCTAAACAAAAAAACGTAATATTTTGGAAATCAATGGTTTATAGGTTAATATAATTTTCAAGGAGGAGAGATTATGAAAAAAGCGATACTGAGTCTCATGATACTAGGGCTGATCAGCTGGACGGGATGTGCTACCACCCAAACCGCCCACGACGATGGCGGGATGCATGCTCCCATGACCCAGCACTACGAAGACAGCATTTTTAAGGTCACTGAAAACGGCGAGTTCAGCGTTGAGGTCCTGTTCCCGGACAAAAAGGTTGAGATGGGGGTTAACAATGTGGATCTAATCATCCACAACAAGAAGGATGAAGATGTAACAGGCGCAAAAATAACCGTTACACCATGGATGCCCTCTATGGGACACGGCGTAATGGAAACGCCGGTCGCGAACGAAAAAGGCGGCGGTCTGTACAATGTGAAGAACGTGGTTTTTTCCATGACGGGCGATTGGGAGTTGAGACTTGAGATCGCCAGTGGATCCACCGCCGATTCAGTGAAGATCCCCCTGCCCCCAGTCGGTGCCATGGGTCATACCCACACCATGAAGGCGCCCAGTCCGTCAGAGATCGATACTTCCATGGAAAAAACCTCCATGAAGGGGCAATTTAACGTTTCCTATAAGAGCGACGTTCATCCTATTCCGGTAAACAGGCTGCTCAGTTGGAATCTCGATGTCAAAACTGCTGACGGTCAGCCGGTTAAAAATGCCCAGATCAAGATCCTCGGTGACATGCCTGAGCACGGGCACGGTTTTCCCACAGAGCCTGAAGTCTCCGGTACCATGGAAGATGGTCAGTTCCTGGTAGAGGGTCTCAAGTTCAGCATGCCGGGCTGGTGGGTTGTAACCTTCCACATCACAGCGGGTGAAATGATGGATCAGGTATCCTTCAACCTCCTTCTGAACTAGCCCGCATTATTCATGATGGTGATGAGATGTGAGCTAACTGTGTGGCAAATATGGATAAATGGGAATGGCACGATAAACATCATGAATTATGCGGGCTAGTAGTCTGCTGGAGAACTCATTCAGACTTCCAGCTGGGATTTATCGGAAGATGTTTTACTGGACCCATGAAAAGGTAAGCTAAATTAAAGAATTATGATGCTGATCAGTCGTCTTGGCTACCTCCGAAAAATTCACAGTCACGCCGATGGCGTGATCCGAGGTTGTCCGACACGCTGCCAGGGAGTGAATATGGCCGGTTCCAATAGGTTTTTAAGTCTGATACTGGTTCTGGGATCCCTTCTCGTGATTTTCCCTGGAACCGTCTACGCCGGAGTCCATGACTGGAGCCCCGGTGAGGTTCGTACCCTGAAGTCCCTCTGGATCAAATCCCTTCCCACTGTCCCCCAGGATCCTTCCAACGCCTACGGGGATGACAAACTGGCTGCTTCCCTTGGCAGGAAGTTCTTTTTCGACAAGAGGTTTTCGGGTAACGCCAAAGTCTCCTGTGGAACCTGTCATCGTGTGGATTACGCTTTTACCGACGACCTTCCCCTGGCCCACGGTATGGGAACTACAGGGCGTAGGACAATGACTCTCATCGGCTCTGCCTACTATCCGTGGCTTTTCTGGGACGGTAGGAAAGACAGCCTCTGGTCCCAGGCTTTGGGGCCCCTTGAAAGTTCCGTTGAGCACGGAATCTCCAGGGTATTCGTAGTTTCCATTATCTTTCAGCACTACAGGAAAGAATATGAAGATATATTTGGCCCGCTTCCGCCGGTGGGAAAGCTGGGACGGCTTCTTGCCAGGCCGGCATCTGACGATCCAGGGGCTTTCAAGGGGTGGCTCAAATTGAGTCTTGAAGACCGGGAAGCGGTAAACAGGGTTTACGTCAATCTCGGCAAGGCCATAGCGGCTTACGTCAGGACCATTTTGCCCGGAATATCGCGGTTTGACGAATACGTTGCCGCCCTGAATGAGGATCGCGCTGGTGATCTGAAAGGTATATTCACTGATCAAGAGGCCGAGGGACTGAGGATTTTCATCGGCAAGGCCAAATGTACCAACTGTCATAGCGGTCCTTTATTTACCAACGGTGAATTCCATAACCTGGATATTCCCGTTTCCGAAAAGATGCCGTTTGACGCGGGCCGGGCAGAGGGGATCAGTCTGGTGCTGGCCGACGAATTCAACTGTCTCGGCAACTTCAGCGACGCGAAGGGCAAGCAATGCCAGCAGCTCTGGTGGATGGACACCGATACCAGGAAGTACAACGGCGCAATGAAGACACCCACCCTTAGAAATGTGGTCGAGAGACCTCCCTATATGCATGCAGGGCAATTTAATGCCATCAGGGAAGTGCTGGATTTCTACAGGGGATCTAAAAACCCCGATATAGAGCACCAGAGTCTGACAAACAGTGATCTCAAGGCGCTGGAGGCGTTCCTTGGAACCTTGAGCGGTCCAATCCTGTCGCTGGGGGAGTGAACCGCGGCAATTGATCTCAGATCTCAAATCTCAGATCTCAAAAGTTCTCCAGGATTTGGGATGCAAAGTTGATGACTTCGTAAAAAGTCATCATGTAAGGAAAGTGAAAATGACACTTTTCGCTTTCCGAGGAGCAAAAAACCGATTACGGACTTTTTGCGACCCTATCAAAGTTGATCCTGTGTATCCCTGCGGTGCAGCCTGGAAATGGCTGCGAGGATATGAGTACTGGACCAGGACATGCATGGAATGAAGAAGGAGGAAGGAGGAATAATAACCGCGCTTATTCATCCTCCATCCTTCCTTATTCATCCTTCTGATTATTTGACTATTCTTTACTTTCCCCGAATTCGTGGTAAATTATATAAGGCTCTTCTCAGGAGGTGAATTTTTGAAAGCGAACCCGGCCATAGGACAGACCCTAATCGAGGCGATTAAACATGAGATCGAAGGCAGGGAGTTCTATCTGGCCCTGGCTAAGAGGGTTAAAAACCCCCTTGTGAGAAGGAAGATTCTCGGCCTTGCTGAGGATGAGCAGGAACACAGAGAAACACTAAGCAGGCTCTATTGGGCTCAGACTGGTACGGAAGTGGGTGGTTTCGATGATTTTGACGTCAGTGTCAACATCCCTGATGAAGAGAATATGTCTCTACCCGACCTCCTGCGATTGGCCATGGATACGGAAAAGAAAGCAGCAGCCACATATCTGGAAATGGCAGGAGCAGCAAGAGACGAGAGGTCTGCGGCGTTTCTGGAATATCTCTCGGAAATAGAGGAAGGTCATTATGAGGCACTGGCCTCCGAACTGGAGAAAATAGCCAGCAATCCGGGCTGGGAGGATCAGGGACCCTCGGACTAAAGGGAATAAAATTCTCGACGAATACAATAGCCCGGGGCAGCTGATCCCGGGCTTTTTATATTTGGAATAGGGAAGGAGGAATAGGGGAGGAGGTAGAAAAATTAATACATTCAGTGCAATATTGCAGGGAGTGTACTGCTGAAACAGTTTCCTACCACCTTCCACATACACTATTCCCTCTTCTGGCGATCTAGTTTGGAATCTGAAAAAGTAAATTTATGAATCTGCAGAAGAAAGTTAAGGAAAAGTTGCTCCAACTCGGCACCGGCCCGGAAGACACTTATCTTGTGGCTGTGTCCGGGGGTGCTGATTCCACGGCACTTCTTCTGACCATGCTGGCGGCCCTGGGAACCGCGCGGAACCTGACCGTCGCCCATCTGGATCACGGTATACGTCCCGGGTCACGACAGGATCTGGAAAAGGTCGTTGAGCTCTGCAGCAAGTCAGGAGTTGGGTTGGTCACAGGTCAACTGGACCCAGTGGAACTCGAAGCCCATCGTCGAAATTACGGTTCCCTTGAGGCTGGCATGAGGTTCCTCAGATACCGGTTTCTTTTTGAAACCGCCAAAAAGGCGGGTTCCAAGTGGATTCTAACGGGGCATACTGCAGACGATCAGGCGGAAACGGTGCTTTTCAGGGCCACCAGGGAAATGGACTGGAGGTCCCTGGGAGGAATACCTGAAAGGAGAGGGATGATCCTGAGGCCTCTTATCGATGTGCCCCGATCGGCTACCTGGTCTTATTGCCAGGTCATGAACGTCAGTCCTGTCTCGGATCCCTCAAACTTCGACGGGGCTTATGCGCGCAGCAGAATAAGGAACAGGATACTGCCGGGACTCGCAGCCACGTTCAATCCGGACATATGTGATCTTCTGCGTCGGATGGGTCGGGCGGCCGGGAGTCTGTCCTTGATGGAGGAAGACCTCCTCCACGGATTTCTACCTGATCCAGGCCACGAAAACCCAGGATTCGTCGAACGGGAAACCCTCCTGGCACTACCCGGGATCCTTCAAAAGCGTTTGATCGGGGACTTCCTGGTCCAGGCGCTGCGTGAATATCCGTCCAGGGCCCTTGTGGATGACGCCCTTGAATTTGTTCTGGCCGGCAGGAACGGACAGCTCTCACTGCCTGGAGAAATGACCCTGACTCTCTCTTACGGACTGGCCCATGTCGACGAATCTGTCCCGCCGTCCGAGTGTGGCCTGCCATCCAGGCCCCTGGAGCTGAAGGTTCCCGGCAGTCTGATCATCCCTTCTGCAGGGCTGGCCATAACCGCAAAGGAAAAGGTTCTGAAAAACCCCGTAAGTTATCCCTGCGGCAAGTCGTCCGTGCTTCTTTCAAAAAAAGGCCTTACAGGCTCCCTGTGGGTCCGAAAACGGCTGCCTGGAGACCGTTTCATGCCCATCGGAATGGAAAGAGACAAGAAACTGAAAGATTTCCTGGTGGACCGCAAAATTCCCAGGGCAGCCCGTGACCGGATCCCGATCATCCTGGACGGGAAGGATAATATTCTCTGGGTAGGTGGGATAGAAATCTCACAAAAGGCAGTTCTGGAGGGAATGGAAGGCGAGGAGGCGATCCTTCTCTCCATGGAAGAACTTTCATCCAGGGATTCACCTATCACAAACAGATGTGGCCGAACCCCCCGGGTCTCTGGATAAAACTGCCTGAAAATTGCCGGTGTGGCCTGCTGAAATTCCCACAAGAGCCCGAAAATACTGCAAAATCTGGTTGTTCGCCCATGTAAAATGTGATAAACGTTTAATTTAACTGCAAAAAATGGAGGTAACAGTCTTGAACAACTTCTACAGGAACCTGTCGCTCTGGGTTGTCATTGGGCTTGTTGTCATCCTGCTCTACAACCTCTTTTCCGTGAGACCCCAGCCTGTCACTGAACTGGTTTACAGTGAATTCCTGAGCCGTGTTGAGGGTGGGGAGATCAAGGAGGTTCTTTTGAGCGGCCGGAACATTTCCGGTAAGTTCCATGATGACACACAATTCTCTTCATACAGTGCAGAGGATCCCGATCTGGTCCCCTATTTGAGGGAAAAAGAGATCCGCATTGTGGCTGAACCGTCCCAGGATAGCCCCTGGTACGTAATGATCTTCGTAAACTGGTTCCCTATGCTGCTTCTCATTGCCGTGTGGATCTTTTTCATGAGGCAGATGCAATCGGGAGGCAGCAAGGCCATGTCTTTCGGGAAATCCAAGGCTAAGTTGCTGACAGACGCGACGAGCAAAGTTACCTTCAACGATGTAGCCGGAGTTGACGAAGCCAAGGAGGAACTCGAGGAGATCATCGATTTTTTAAAGGATCCCCACAGGTTTCAGAGGCTGGGCGGCAAGATTCCCAAGGGAGTCCTTCTCATGGGACCGCCAGGTACAGGCAAAACCCTTCTGGCCAAAGCTATAGCGGGGGAGGCAAGTGTACCGTTCTTCTCCATCAGCGGTTCCGATTTTGTGGAGATGTTCGTGGGTGTGGGAGCCTCCAGAGTGAGGGACCTTTTCGATCAGGGCAAGAAGCATGCGCCGTGTATTATTTTTATCGACGAGATCGACGCTGTGGGCAGGCACCGCGGAGCTGGTCTGGGAGGTGGGCACGACGAGAGGGAGCAGACGCTCAACGCCCTTCTTGTCGAAATGGACGGCTTTGAGTCCAACGAAGGGGTTATTCTCATCGCGGCCACCAACAGACCTGATGTGCTTGATCCCGCCCTTATGAGACCGGGCAGGTTCGACCGCCAGGTCGTGGTCCCAAACCCGGACATCAAGGGAAGACAGGGCATTCTGGAGGTCCATTCCAAGAATATCCCTGTGGCTGATGACGTCGAACTGGAGATCGTGGCGCGTGGTACACCCGGTTTTTCGGGGGCCGATCTGGCAAACCTTGTCAACGAGGCGGCTCTTCTGGCTGCCCGCAAGGACAGGAGTAAGGTTACCATGGATGATTTTGAGGACGCCAAGGACAAGGTTCTCATGGGTACGGAACGACGAAGTATGATCATCAGCGATGTGGAAAAGCGTATAACAGCCTATCACGAGGCAGGGCACACCCTTGTTGCCAAAATGATCCCCGGCGCTGATCCTATTCACAAAGTCACCATCATTCCCCGTGGACGCGCTCTCGGTCTGACTCAACAACTGCCTATTGATGAACGGCACACTTACCCGAAGGAGTATCTGACGGACCGCATCGCCATCCTCCTTGGCGGCCGGGTTGCCGAAGAACTGGTACTTCACGAACAGACGACCGGGGCTGGCAACGATATCGAAAGGGCCACCGATCTTGCACGGAAAATGGTCTGCGAATGGGGGATGAGCGAGGAAATGGGACCCTTGTCATTCGGCAAGAAGGAAGAGCAGATCTTCCTCGGAAGGGAGATCTCGCAGCACCGGGATTACAGTGAGAGCACTGCCATAAAGATAGACGATGAGGTTAAGAAGCTTGTTACGGATGCTCATGTAAGAACGACTGCTATCATCACCGAGAACCTGGAATCTCTTCACAGGCTCGCGAATGCGCTCCTGGAACGTGAGACGCTCGGCGGCGAAGAGATTGATATGGTTATCCACGGCGAGGTGCTTCCTAAACCGAAACCCAGATACCAAAAGGCAGTTGATACCGGGGATGAAGAAACCTTGCCGAAGCAGGTGGAGGAAGAAGAGACAGGAAAGGTAGCTGAAGAGGAAAAGGAAGAGCAGGATGCGCCGCCCGAGGCTGATTGACCCTGGATCCTCGGGGATCAGGAGGGAAATGGCTTTAATGGGTGTCGATCCAGAGGGGATCGACATAATGGAGGGGAAGTCAAGGCATCATCTTATCCGGTTTGATGACGTTGATCTGAGGGCCGCCCTTATCCTGAAACAGGATATGCTTTCCCTTGGTGGAGAGGCTGCTCTTCGGAAAGAGGCTGCGGGTCTCAAGGTTCAAAAAACCCCGGTTCTCCTGATGGGAACAACCAGGCAAATGCGTGGACTTGTCTGCAAGCTGGTGGGGCAGCCTTTCAAACTGGCTGACCTGTCCCGTTCCATCGAAGGACTCCTGGATACTATCGATAAAGATAGACGATACGTCGTCAGGGGGGAGAACCTCCTTTCAGGCGGGAAGAAGGTGGTCGTGGGGATTTTAAACGTCACCGAGGATTCCTTTTCGGATGGCGGAAAATACTCCGGGAAGGAAGCGGCTGTGGCAAGGGGTGTTGAAATGGCGGCACAGGGAGCCGACATCATTGATGTCGGGGGCGAATCCACGCGTCCCGGAGCCAGGCCGGTAAGTGCCAAAGATGAGTGGGAAAAGGTGATCCCGGTGATACGGGACCTGGTAGCCCAGGGAGTAAAATTCATTTCGGTGGACACAACCAAATCGGAGGTGGCCGAGAAAGCGATCCTGGAAGGGGCGAGTATCGTGAACGACATTAGCGGCATGACCTTCGATCCTGGAATGGTCCATACTGCTGCGGCTTCCAGGTCATCGGTTATCCTCATGCATACAAGAGGGCGCCCGGAATTCATGCAGGACGATACTATTTACGTCGATCTGATGGGGGAGGTCTGCTCCTGCCTCGAGGCAGCCATGGATGTGGCTATGGACGAGGGAATCCCGGCAGAAAAGATCTGTCTCGATCCGGGGATCGGATTTGGCAAGTCTCTGGAGCAGAACGTGGAACTAATCTCACGGATAGGGGAACTCCGGTCACTGGGTGCCGCTGTGATGGCGGGCGCCTCAAGGAAATCGTTCATCGGCGAGCTGACCGGTACGGATGTCAGTAACAGAATGCCTGGTTCCGTGGCAGCTGCCGTAGCAGCTGCCCTCCAAGGTGCTGATATGGTCAGGGTTCATGATGTGGCTGAAACTGTTCAGGCCATGGCTATCGTGTCCGGGATGAAAGGTCCCGTCAGAGGATGAGCACCCTTATGGATCTCAATTCCCTAATCGGTCTGCGCGACCTTCTGGATATCGCTGCAGTGTCTATCGTTTTATACTGGACACTCCTGCTCATCAGGGGAACCAGAGCCCTGCAGATGGTGTTTGGTCTGGTTGTACTTGGGGGAGGTTACTTTCTTGCTCAGGCAGCCGAACTCACCACCTTTGGATGGATACTTGAAAACTTTCTGGGCTCCATTGTTATCGTAATAGTCATCCTGTTTCAGGATGAGATACGCCGGGCCCTTGCTCTTGTGGGGTCAAACCCCCTCACCGGCTCCAATCCCGGGGAGCAGAGGCACCTCATCGAGGAACTGGTCAAGACCGCCACGGCTCTGTCCAGCAAGAGGATCGGTGCTCTCATCGTAATAGAGCGTAATATCGGTTTGAAAAACTATATTGAAAAGGGGACGCCCATAGAGGGAACGGTGAGCAAAGACCTTCTCCTTTCCATTTTCATGCCCTTTTCTCCGATCCACGACGGCGCGGTCATCATCAGCGGAGGCCGGATAGCCGCCGCTCAGTGTTTTCTGCCCCTTACCCTTAATCCGAGACTTGAAAAAGTTCTTGGCACTCGCCACAGGGCTGCTCTTGGACTCACCGAGGAAACAGACGCTGTGGTCCTTGTTCTGTCAGAAGAAACAGGGAAGATTTCTACGGCCTGTGAGGGTAAGCTTTACTCCAGGCTCGAGGCTGAAGAGCTCAAAAGAGTGTTGGAAAGGATGCTTGCCAAAGATGCTGATCCCCAGACTTCAAACTGGTGGGAAAGGATAAAGATTGCTGTCCGTTCTTGGAAAAAATCTGACTCTTAAGGTTTTATCGGTCATCTTCGCCATTTTTCTCTGGTTTTTTATTTCCAGGGGCCAAGGTGGTGAAAGTATGGAGATAAGCCTTGGTGTGCCTGTTGAGCTCCACAACCTTTCCCCTGAAATGGAGGTCATCAGGGGGCCTGTTGAGCGTGTGGATGTGCGTATGTCGGGCCCCCGGCGGGACGTATCCCGGGTTTCCCAGCTGGGCATCTACGTTACCCTGGATCTTTTAGGGGCGGCGGAAGGGGAGACCACATTTGAACTGTTTACCTCGGACATAAAGGTCCCTGAAAGGATCACTGTTACCAGAGTAAGCCCATCCAGCGTAAACCTTGTTCTGGAAAGAACTGCCAAAAAGGAAGTAGGGATCGTCGTCCCTGTTGAGGGTACCCCCATGGACGGTTATGTGGCATTGGATCCTGTCGTCACACCGGATGTCATGGAGATCAAAGGCCCTCGATCGCGGATGGCAAGAATAAAGACCCTCAAAACCCTTCCCATCAGTGTTGAAGGAGCTTTTGAGGATCTAAAGGGGGAAACCTCTGTGATCCTGCCCGAAGAGGGAACGGTTCACGCCATCAAGCGTTCCAGCATTCAGTACGTTATACCGGTGGTCAAGGTCCAGACCGGCAACCAGTAGGCTGGCAGATAACCGGAGAAAATTTCCCGAATCATGGATCTGTAAGGGCTGAAGTAAAGTATTCATAAAAAACTTTAATAAAAGCGTCTAAATTATGGATAATAAAAAATATTTTGGGACAGACGGCATAAGGGGTGTGGCAAACAGAGGCCACATTGTGCCGGAGTTTATTCTCCAGTTGGGGAAGGCTGCCGGGTCATTTTTCAGAAAGGGCAAGCTCCATCCAAGGATCATAATCGGCAAGGACACCAGGCTTTCAGGTTATATGATCGAATCAGCGCTGATGTCCGGGATATGCGCCATGGGAGCAGACGTCTATTTTGTCGGACCGCTTCCAACACCCGCCATATCCTTTCTCGTCAGATCCATGCGAGCTGACGCCGGTATCGTTATCTCCGCTTCCCACAACCCCTACACTGATAACGGGATAAAATTTTTCGGATCAAACGGAAGGAAGCTTCCGGATGAGGTCGAAGCAGCCATAGAACAGTTCATGGATTCAGGACCCCTGGATGGCCCAGATGGTGATGGGCTTGGAAAGGCCTACAGAGTTGATGACGCTGAAGGAAGGTACATTGCTTTTGCGAAATCAACGATTGATGAGGGTATCAATTTTGAGGGTTTGAAGGTGGTCGTAGACTGTGCCAATGGGGCGGCTTATGAGGTCGCTCCAAAAATATTCTCTGAGCTGGGAGCTCAAGTTATTGTTATCGGCGGGAACCCCGACGGACTCAACATTAACCTTGGGTGTGGTTCCACAGCCCCCGAGGCAATGGTCAAGGCCGTTCTGGAAAGCGGTGCGGATTTAGGTATCGCTCTGGATGGGGATGGTGACAGGGCCATACTGTGCGATGAAAAAGGTAACCTTGTAGATGGCGACGATATTCTTTTTCTGAGTTCCCTGGAACTTCAGCAGGTGGGGCGACTTGCCAACAAAACCGCTGTGGGTACCATCATGACCAACGTAGGTTTGCAGAGCGCCTTGCGGAAAAAGGGGATAACCCTCCTCAGGGCTGACGTCGGAGACAGATACGTACTGGAGGAGATGACCAGAACCGGGTCCGTACTTGGGGCTGAGCCATCAGGCCACGTTATTTTCAGTGATTATGCCCCCACGGGGGACGGGATCGTGACTGCCCTCCAGACAGTTGGAGCCATTGTAAAGAAAGGTTGTCCCCTTTCCAGTTTGACTCAGGGATGGAAGAGATATCCTCAGATCATGGTGAACCTTCGCACCAGGGACCGGGTGCCCCTGGACGGACAAAGCTGGTTCGAGGAACTGCTCGACAATGCCCGCAATGAACTGGGGGAAGATCACCTTCTGAGTGTGCGTTATTCGGGTACCGAACCTCTTATCAGGGTGACTGTTTCCAGCGAATCGGAAAACACAACCATGATGGTCTGCGACAGCCTGTGTGACGCGCTTATTGAGCGGTTCGGGTGGGAGAGATTCTAGTTTTGGGTTTGGCGTTTGAGGTTTGAAGTTGCATTGGGCAAGACCAGCTACTCTAAATACTGAACTCTCAAAAGGTTTTGGAGGTTTACATGTTTAAATCAGGATCGGGATACACGAGACTCGGTGTCAATATCGATCACGTGGCTACAATCAGGCAGGCTCGGGGAGGCCAAAGCCCCGATCCGGTTGAAGCGGCTGTCCTGGCTGAACTTGCCGGGTGCGACGGGATAACTCTCCATCTCAGGGAAGACAGGCGTCACATCCAGGACAGAGATCTGGCCATTATAAAACGTACTGCCAAAACGAGTCTTAACCTTGAAATGGCGGCTACCCAGGACATGGTCAAAATAGCCCTCGACGTCAAGCCTCACACCGTCACTCTCGTACCCGAGCGTCGCGAGGAATTGACCACCGAGGGAGGTCTCGAGGTGGCTATGAACATGGATTATCTGAAAAAGGTGACGAGCCTCCTGAGGGATGCCGAGATCAAGGTCAGCCTTTTTGTTGATCCTGATATGGATCAGATAAAAGCCACCCACAGGATCGGGGCCAATGCGGTGGAGATCCATACGGGCAAGTACGCAGAAGCCAAGACCAAAGCGGTTGCTGAAGAGGAGTACGGAAAGATCGTGAATGCTGCCAAAGTAGCCCAGAAGCTCAAACTGGAGGTTATTGCGGGTCATGGTCTTGATTACCATAATGTAAGGGCCATTGTTGAGATAAGCGAGGTTATTGAAGTGAACATCGGCCATAGTATCGTTTCCCGGGCCGTCCTGGTCGGCATGGAGAGGGCGGTAAGGGAGATGAAAATGGCTATGGGAGGCTTGCTATGATCATTGGTGTAGGGATCGATAATGTGCAGAGCAAGCGAATTAAGGAAATGCTGCTCAAGTGGGCCGACCGCGTGGAGAACCGCGTATTCGATGAAAAAGAGTTGGAGTACTCCAAATCCAAGGGAGAGCCACATTTGCATCTCGCCGCTCGCTTCGCGGCCAAAGAAGCTCTGTTCAAGGCACTGGGAAAAGGGTTGAGTGAAGGAATGACTTGGACCGATGTTACGGTCCAGAACGACGAAGCCGGAAAACCCCACATTCGATTAAAACGAAAGGCGAAAGACATCGCCGATCAAATGGGAGTCGCTACAATCCACGTCAGCCTTACCCACACTGATGACTGTGCCATGGCTGTCGTTATCCTGGAGGCTTAGCTTGAAAACGGTTACTCCCTCGCAAATGAGGGAGATAGACAGAAGGACTATCGATGACCTTGGCATCTCTTCCCTTGTTCTCATGGAGAGCGCGGGTTTGGGGCTTGTTGACGAGATCGAAAGCCGCAACAATGGAGAAAGGCTCAGAGTCACAGTTGTCTGCGGACCCGGGAATAACGGGGGCGACGGCATGGTGGCCGCAAGGCATCTTGCCGACAGGGGACATGAGGTCGTTACATTTCTCGCAGCTCCGAGAGCCACTTTCAGCGGGGATGCAAAAGTCCAGTTGAGAACGCTCACACGACTGGATATGGATGTGACTGTATTGTCTTCGCAGTCTTCATACGAAAGAGCATTCCGACGTGCCGGGGACTCAGATATTACTATCGATTCACTGTTCGGCACCGGTTTGGGGAGGGCTGTGGAAGGGCAATGGGCGGAGTGTGTGAGGATCATCAACTCATGCCCGGGCCTCGTGATCTCCGCTGACGTTCCATCCGGCCTGGATGCGCGTACCGGCCATCCCCTGGGGGAGTGCGTCACGGCTGACGTCACTGTCACATTCGGCCTTCCAAAAACCGGGCTGGTGCTCTTTCCAGGCGCGCAGTTCGCCGGAGAAGTTGTCGTAGCCGACATAGGGATCCCCCGTTCGGTGATCGAGACCATGGATCTGCCGGGAGCCCTTCTTGGACCCGAGGCAGTCGAAGGCATTTACGAGGAACGATGGCCGGATACTCACAAGGGTTCATACGGTCATCTCCTCCTGTGCTGCGGTTCCACAGGCAAACTTGGTGCAGGGATCCTTGCATCGAGGGGGGCGTTGAGAGCCGGAGCGGGTTTGGTGACCCTTGCCGTTCCAGCTTCTGCCGTTCACGAAGTTGATGCGGCCACCCCCGAGGTCATGACCGCACCTCTACCTGAGACCGCTGGGGGTTCTTTCTCACGAATGGGCGCTAACGGGCTTAAAAAGCTGATAATGGAACGGGATGCTCTAGGTATAGGACCTGGTATATCCACCGATCCGGAGGTCGCAGAACTGGTCAGGGAGGTTCTCAGTTGGGAGAGCTTTCCCGCCGTCCTGGATGCGGATGCCCTGAACGTTCTGGAGGGAGATCTGGAACTTTTAAGACCCCGTGGCCAACATACCGTGATCACACCACACCCCGGTGAGATGTCCCGACTCATCGGCGGCAGCATCCGGGATGTCCAGTCCGATCGCATCGGAGCAGCACTGGAATGTTCCGGGAGAAGCGGTTGTGTCGTCGTTCTCAAGGGTGCGGGTACTGTGGTGGCTCATCCGGACGGGACCTTTTTTATTAATACTACCGGGAACCCTGGAATGGCTTCCGGCGGCACCGGCGATGTACTTACGGGCATGATTGGAGCTTTACTCGCCAGGGGGTGCAATACTTTAGACAGCGCCAAGGCGGCTGTTTATCTACACGGCGCCGCTGCCGATCTGGCAACAGAGAAGGTTTCGGAACACGCTCTCACAGCAACCGATATTATTGATTCCATTGGTTTGACTCTGATGGGGATGAGGACGGAGTAGAGCATGCTTACAGCTTCCCAGATAATGACAAAACAGTTCCTCACTATCTTGCCCGAGATGAGCGTTGAAGAGTTGGCCAGACTGCTTCTTCGGGAAGATGTTACCGGTGCCGTGGTCATAGATAAAAAAGGAAAACTGCTGGGAGTGGTGACGGAGGGGGACCTTATCGCAAAGGAGAAGAACCTCCATCTTCCCACGGTAGTTTCCCTCTTCGATTCCGCTATCTACCTTGGAACATCCGAACATTTTAAGGACGAACTGCACAAGATGGTAGCTACAAAGGTGGATGATATTTTCACCAAGGCCCCTGTTACTATCGACCTGAACACTTTCCTGGCTGATATCGCGACTATCATGTCAGAAAAAAGAATCCATTTCCTTCCTGTAATGCATGAAGGGAGAGTGGAGGGGGTTGTCGGGCGAAGAGAAATTCTGCGGGCCCTGGCGGAAGGGAGCTGATGAAGCACGGGACCCGGCTGTTACTGGAAACTCCCGAAGAGATGCTGGCACTGGGACAACGCCTGGGTGCAATCCTTTTCGACGGGGCGGTTATCGGGTTGTCAGGCCCTCTGGGAGCCGGGAAGACAACCCTGGCAAGAGGTATTGCTGATGGGATGAGGATCGATGACGGATACGTCGTCTCCAGCCCGACCTACACCATTATGCAGAGTTACCCTTGCCTGGAGCGTGAACTTCACCACATGGACCTCTACAGGATAACGAATTCTGACGATCTTGATTCTACAGGATACAGGGACCATGTCGGGGGGAACGCTGTCTTCATTGTGGAGTGGCCAGAGAGGGAACCATCGGTTCTGACCTCGGAGCACCTCATCGTAAATATTGATTACCGGGAAAAGGGCAGGGACGTCACATTTGTCCCGTCGGGCGATCTTTACGAAGAGTTGGCGAAACGGGTTGTGGGTGTGTTTAGCTTAAACTGCTCGACACGGAGACACGGAGACACGGAGTGAAATACGCTGCGTCACCGCGTCATTTCTTTTCCCTGCGTCATAATTGACACCGTTCAGAGCCGGTGCTATGAGAAGCGATTGCTGCTGCGGGTTATAAACATTTGGAACCCGGAACCCTAAACTCTAAACGGGAATATTGACATGGAAGAATTTTATCGGATCGAAAGACTGCCGCCATACGTATTTAACATCGTCAATGAGCAAAAATACAAGGCGAGAGTGCGTGGCGAGGATATCGTGGATTTCGGTATGGGTAATCCAGATTTGCCGACCCCCAAACACATTGTGGATAAACTGATTTCCGCCGCCAGTGATCCGAGGAACCACCGCTACTCGGTGTCCAGAGGTATCGGGAGGCTGCGTGGGGCAATGGCCGACTGGTACAAACGCCGCTACGATGTGGATCTGGATCCGGAAAGTGAAGTGGTGGCCACCATAGGTTCCAAGGAAGGTATCTCCCATCTCGTCTTGGCTGTAGCGGCTCCAGGTGACGTTGTCATGGTGCCTGATCCCTGTTACCCGATCCATTTCTACAGTGCAGTCATCGCTAATGCGGATGTTCGCAGTGTTCCCCTTATGGACGATGAGGATGAATTTTTAGCGCGTATCGAGAGTGCCGTAAAAAGCCTTTGGCCCAGGCCAAAAATGCTGGTGCTCAACTACCCGAACAACCCGACCACCAAGGTCGTGAACCTTTCCTTTTTTGAGAAGGTCGTAGAACTTGCCCGTGAATACAAATTTTATGTTGTCCATGATCTGGCTTACGCTGACCTGGTCTTTGACGGTTACGAAGCTCCCAGCTTTCTTCAGGCCCCGGGAGCCAAGGATGTGGGTGTGGAGATATTCACCCTTTCGAAGAGCTACAACATGCCAGGGTGGAGAGTCGGGTTCGTGGCTGGCAACCCGAAACTTGTGGGAGCACTGGTCAGGATCAAGAGCTACCTGGATTATGGAATGTTCCAGCCTATTCAAATCGCCTCCATTATAGCTCTCAATGGTCCCGATGACTGTGTCAGGGAGATCGTGGATACGTACAAGAACCGCAGAGACTTCCTGGTTTCCGGGCTTAACAGGATCGGGTGGGAGGTTGAGACGCCCAAGGCGACCATGTTCCTCTGGGCTCCCATTCCCGAACAGTACAGGGAAATGGGTAGTCTGGAGTTCTCCCTCATGGCAATGGAAAAGACCAAGGTTGCAGTAGCCCCTGGCATCGGTTTTGGTGAAGGAGGAGACGGGTTCGTTCGGTTCGCACTGGTCGAGAACGAACATCGCACCAAACAGGCGATAAAAGGCCTTAAAACGCTTTTCGAATAGTTTTTGTTATTCACCAGATGCATTGGTATTTCCTCTGCACCCTGCACTTTATACTCTGCACTGTTTTTTCGAGAGGGGGCACAACAAATGAGTCAGAAAAAGTTCAACGTAGCCATAGCCGGAGCCACTGGAGCCGTAGGCGAATTGATGGTCCAGGTTCTGGAGGAGCGGAATTTTCCTGTCGGCGAGATGCGATACCTCGCTTCCTCCCGATCGGCAGGCAAAGTCCTCAAGTGGAAAGGTGAAGACCTTGTCATTCAGGAAATGACCAAGGAGTCCTTCGAGGGTATTGACATTGCACTGTTTTCGGCGGGCGGAGGACGCAGCAAGGAGTTCGCGCCTGCAGCAGTGGCGGCCGGAGCGGTGGTCGTTGACAACTCGTCGGCCTTCAGGATGGATGAGGACATTCCCCTGGTAGTGCCCGAGGTAAATCCGGAGGATATCGGGCAGTACACGAAGAGAGGGATCATAGCTAATCCGAACTGCACTACCATCATTATGATAGTGGCCTTAAAGCCCCTGTACGACTATGCCGGGATAAAAAGGGTCGTGGTCTCCAGCTACCAGTCATCCAGCGGTGCAGGTGCCCAGGCAATGGCTGAACTGGTTAAGCAGACGAAAGACTGGAGCGCGGGAAAGCCCCTGGAAGTATCGGCTTTCCAGCATCAGCTTCTTTTCAACGTTATTCCCCATGTGGACTCCTTCGCCGACAACGGCTTCACGAAGGAAGAAATGAAGATGCACAACGAGACCCGCAAGATGCTTCACGATGACCAGATCCAGGTTTCGGCTACCTGTGTCCGGGTTCCAGTCCTGACTGCTCACTCCGAATCGGTCACCATCGAGACGGAAAGAGAGCTCACAGTTGAAAAAGCACGGGAACTTTTACATGGTGCCCCTGGTGTTGAGGTGCTCGATGACCCGGCTTCCAACGCCTATCCAATGCCTCTTTTCGTTGCAGGACAGGATACCTGTTACGTGGGGAGGATCAGGAAGGATTTCTCTACAGCCAATGCGCTTTCCCTCTGGGTAGTAGGTGATCAGCTCCGAAAAGGTGCGGCTACCAACGCTGTGCAAATAGCTGAAATCCTCGCACAGAATTACCTGTAGGAAAATCCTGTGCGAGAGCCCAAAGTCCAAGGTCCAAGGTCCAAAAGTAGATCGCATACCGAAAAAACAAGCAGGAGTAATTCTGCTTCAGCACTTTCTTTGGCCTTTGGGCTTTGGGCTTTGGGCTTGCATTTATGTCCTTTCTGAATATAGCCCTTGGCAACTATTATCCCGCGGAATCTTTTGTCCACAGCCTGGATCCCAGGCTGAAGATAATATCCCTGGCTGTCATGATGCTGATCACATTTGCGGTTGCTGGCCTGGCAGCTATTTTTCTTCACACCGCAATTGTGCTGGGGCTGGTACTCCTTTCCAGTATCCCTCTGAGAGTTTTCTACAAAGGGTTGCGACTGTTTGTTTTCCTTTTCTTTTTTACGGCCGTACTGCATCTGTTCTTCACACCAGGTACACCGGTTGTGGAATTTACAACGCCTTTCAGTATTACCATCACTGAAGAGGGGATAAGCCGGGGCGCACTGATATCCTGGAGACTGCTCACCGTTATAGCCCTCTCATCCCTGCTCACCTACACGACAAGCCCGCTATCTATAACAAGAGGTCTTGAATCGCTTTTGGCCCCTCTTGCCCGTCTTCGATTCCCTGTCCAGGATTTTTCCCTCATGATGATGATGGCCATCAGGTTCATCCCTGTTCTAACGGATGAAACTGATCGTGTGTGGAAGGCCCAGAGGTCCAGAGGAGCGGACCTGAGGAGGGGAGGGCTCAAGGTGAGGGCCGCCACCCTCATGTCCATCATACTTCCCGTGTTCATAGGTCTGTTTCGCAGGGCCGACGATCTGGCTATGGCACTGGAGGCCCGTGGGTACGTACCTGGAAAGCCCAGGTCGGCCATGTTCCCCCTGAAATGGAAAAGCAGCGACACAATGGCCCTGGTCTGCCTGGTGCTTTGGGCCTCTACAGTTCTGTTCCTGGCGCTCAGGTAGGCTCGCTTCGTTCGAGTTCCAAGTATCAGGTTTCAGGTTTCGTGTTAACTACAAACCTCAAACATCAAACATCAAATATCAAATATCAAATATCAAACATAACCGGTCTTGTTTGGAGTATCCTTTGAGACGAATAAAACTCACCCTGGAATATGATGGTACCGACTTTTCCGGTTGGCAGGTGCAGCCTGACCAGAGGACGGTCCAGGGTGCACTCCAGGAGAGCCTCAGTAACATGATGGGGAGCCAGATCAAGGTCATAGGATCCGGACGCACCGATGCGGGAGTTCATGCCGTCGAGCAGGTCGCCCACGCCGATGTCACAAGAGATATTCCGGCGACCAACATAATGATGGGGTTAAACAGCTCCCTCGACAGGGATGTGCGGGTACTCGAGTGTGTGGATACGGAACCGGCGTTCCACGCCCAGAGAAGCGCCACAGGAAAGACTTACCGGTATATTATTCTCAACGGGCCGCGCCCAACGGCCCTTGACAGATACAGGGTCTGGTACATTCGTCAGCCTCTCGACCTCGAAGCTATGGCGCAGGGCGCAGCTCACCTGATCGGTGAACAGGATTTTGCGGCTTTCAAATCAGCCGGGGATGAGACGACTACAGTCAGGACCCTCAGGAAAGTGGACATCAAGAAAACAGGAGACCACATCGTACTTCTTTTTGAGGCCAACGGTTTTTTAAAACACATGGTTCGGAACCTCACCGGAGCGCTTGTGGAGGTTGGTCAGGGAAAACTGTTTCCCGATGACATCAGGCGGCTGCTCCTGGGAAGGTCCAGGGAGAACGCTCCCAAAAAAGCTCCGCCCCAGGGTCTCACTCTTATGCAGGTTACATATTAAACCTGGTTTGAGCACCGTAGGTTTTCTGTCCACCATTACTTTAGCTGCGGTGGAAGTACGCGAAGGAACGCGGACGGTGGCAGGGAAAATCCCGAATGGGCGACTTGGGGGAAGAGTTGGATCCAGAATGCAGAATTCAGAATCCAGTAGCCAGTAAAAAGGCGCGGTTCTTAAATAAAGGCGATAGTATTTACCACCGGCTTCTACCTCTTGACCCGCAGGGGCAATTTAATTAAACTCCTGACTCGATTCTAAACCTCATTTATTAAGCGAGCTCAATGCTGAAAATAAATAACATCCACACCTATTACGGTAATATCCACGCCCTGAAGGGCGTGAGCATAGAGGTTTCCGAAGGGGAGATCATAACCCTTATTGGGGCCAACGGTGCCGGAAAAACGACGACCCTGATGTCTATCTCCGGGGTTGTTCCCATCCGGGAGGGAGAGATCCTTTTCCAGGGAGAACCGATCCACACCAGGCCCCCCGACCAGATCGTCGGTCTCGGGATATCTCAGGTTCCGGAGGGTAGACTTATATTCCCCGGGCTTACTGTGATGGAAAACCTGGATATCGGTGCCTTCCTGAGAAAGGATAAAGCCGGCATAAAGGAAGATCTGGATTATGTTCTGGATCTGTTCCCGATCCTGGCTGAGCGCCGACACCAGGCGGGAGGCACCTTGAGCGGAGGAGAACAGCAGATGCTGGCCATCTCTCGTTCACTCATGGCCAGGCCGCGACTTCTTCTCATGGACGAGCCTTCTCTCGGACTTGCCCCGATCATCGTGGAGCGCATTTTCGAGATCATCAGGAAGATCAATCAGGAGAATCAGACGACGATCTTCCTCGTAGAACAGAACGCCAACATGGCTCTGCAGATCGCCCACCGTGGTTATGTCATGGAAAACGGGCGCATAACCCTTGTTGACAGTGCCAGAAACCTGGCTACAAACGAGGATGTCAAAAAAGCATATCTGGGGATTTAAAATCCTGACGTTGAATATTGATGACTTCGCAAAAAGTCATCAATGCGCCCCTGCCGGGGCGCCCAAATCAATGACCGGCAGTATAAGTCATTGATTTGTAAGGAAAGCGAAAATGACACTTTTCGCTTTCCGTGGAGCAAAAAGCCAATAATGGACTTTTTGCGACCATATCAATATTGATGACTTCGCAAAAAGTCATCAATGCGCCCCTGCCGGGGCGCCCAAATCAATGACCGGCAGTATAAGTCATTGATTTGTAAGGAAAGCGAAAATGACACTTTTCGCTTTCCGTGGAGCAAAAAGCCAATAATGGACTTTTTGCGACCATATCAATATTACGCAGGATTTTAAATATGGAAAAGCCTGAAGCGGTATTCAACCTCTGTTTAGGGAGTGTATTTCCATACTTGCAATCCGATGGTCCCGGTTATTTAAAGATTGCAAGTTTACGGTTTTTGTTGACGCCGTCAAATGTTCAGGATAAGTATTGGGTTTATGTAAAAAACCGCTGACGCAAATCAAATCATATAGCAGTTTTCCCTTTTGGTGGGGGACCTGCCGGACCGCTCCACAGGGGTGTTTTCTAATACCAAGGAGGTGTTTGGATGAGAAGGGTAATGTGTATCGCAGTTGTTGTCATGATGGTCATGGCTCTAATGATCACTGGTTGCTCGAAAAAAGAAGAACCGGTACAAGCCATAAAAGTTGGCGTTGCAGGTCCCCACAGTGGTGACCTGGCATCCTACGGCATACCGACTGTTCGCGCTGCCGAACTGGTAGTCGAAGAGATCAATGCCAAGGGTGGCGTTCTTGGCCGGCCAGTGGAACTCCTTATCGAGGACGATGTATGTAAACCTGAAGTGGCTACCAATACCGCCACCAAGCTGGTTTCCGACGGGGCCGTTGTCGTTGTGGGGCACGTTTGTTCAGGGGCCACCAAGGCGGCTCTCGGGATCTACAACGATGCCGGTGTTATCGTCATGTCCCCGTCCGCTACAAATCCGGATCTGACCCAGAGTGGTGACTATCCCAACTTCTACCGCACTATCGCTTCAGATGACCTGCAGGCCAAGCTGGGAGTTGATTACACCGTTAACACACTGGGGGCCAAGAAGGTTGCAGTCCTTCACGACAAAGGTGACTACGGCAAAGGATACGCCGAGTTTGCCAAGAAATACCTGGAGGAGATGCCTGGAGTCGAGGTAACCCTGTTTGAGGGAGTCACCCCCGGGGCCGTCGATTACAGCGCCATCGTTCAGAAGGTAGGACAGTCTGGTGCCGAGGCAGTCGTTTACGGTGGATACCATCCTGAGGCCTCCAAGATCGTCACCCAGATGAAGAAGAAGAAGATGGACATCTTTTTCGTTTCAGACGACGGTGTTAAGGATGTGACTTTCATCAAGGTCGCGGGCGATTACGCTGAGGGTGTATACGCTTCCGGCCCCATGGATGTTTCCGATCTGCCCATGTACCAGAAGGCCGTTGAGGCTCACAAGGCCAAGTACGGTGAGGAGCCTGGCGCCTTTTTCAAGGAGGGTTATGCCGCAACGATCGCGCTGCTCAACGCCATCGAGAAGGCCGGATCCACCGAATCTGCTGCCATCGAAAAGGTGCTTCGCAGCCAGTTTGTTGACACGTCGGTGGGCAATATCTCCTTCGACGCGAAGGGCGATGCCATCGGTGTCGGATTCTCCATGTACAAGGTTGTTAACGGAGAATACGTAGAACAGAAATAAATTTTGAACCGATCCCTGGAAGCAGGGGGGAGGCACTAAGGCCTCTCCCCTGTTCTTTTGTTAACGCAAGGACACATGCATTCCCTACGACCCTGATAACTTATGGATTACTTCTTTGAGCTTTTTCTAGGCGGTCTTACCCGCGGGTCGATCTACGCGCTTATCGCTCTGGGCTATACGATGGTGTACGGCATCATCGAGTTGATAAATTTTGCCCATGGCGAAATTTACATGATCGGGGCCTTTACAGCGCTTATCGCAGCCAGCCTGTTAACCATGGCAGGGTTTCAAGGCCTTGCAGTGCTGGCACTTGCCATGGTTATTGCAGTAATTTATGCCGGGGCCTACGGATACACCGTTGAGAAGGTCGCCTATCAGCCCTTACGCCAGGCGCCCAGGCTAAGTCCCCTTATCAGCGCCATCGGGATGTCCATTTTTCTTCAGAACTACGTCCTTCTGGCGCAGACATCGGACTTTCTTCCGTTCCCGTCCCTGATACCTCAGTTCAAGTTTATGGAGTCGATCGAACACATTTTCAGCTCCTCTGAGCTTGTCATAGTGACGGTAACGGCTACGACAATGATCCTGCTCACTTGCCTCATCAAATTCACGCGCATGGGGAAGGCCATGAGGGCCACGGCCCAGGACAGAAAGATGGCCATGTTGGCGGGAATAAATATTAACCGTGTGATATCCACGACCTTTGTCATCGGCTCTTGTCTGGCCGCAGTGGGCGGAGTTCTCATTGCCTCACATATCGGGCAGATCAACTTCTATATCGGGTTTATTGCCGGGATCAAGGCCTTCACAGCCGCGGTGCTCGGTGGGATAGGATCGATTCCGGGAGCTGTTCTTGGAGGTCTCGTGCTGGGCTGGACCGAAAGTTTTGCCACCGGCTACATTTCCAGCGATTATGAGGATGTTTTCGCCTTTCTCCTGCTGGTCATCATCCTGATATTCCGGCCTGAGGGTCTGCTGGGCAAGTCCAGCACCCACAAGGTTTAGAGTTAGACTTGGATAACTTTGTTAACAAATATTCGGGTTTTGCTGATGGTTCGAGGTCTTGAACATGAAAGATCTTAAACAGTCTCTTTTCATTTCAGTATGGTTCATGCTGCTCACCTTTCCCATAATGGTAATTCGCGTCAATACGATTGAAAAGGTCGTACAATGGCGCTGGATCAACATGGCGGCCATGGGGATCGGCACTTTTATCCTTTCCTACCTGTGGCGCTATATGCTGGCCCGCAAGGAGGCCGGTGGCAATGAGAGCGAGGAGAGCGTTGCCTGGCACCAGCGGGTGTTCAGTGAAAAAAGGCTCTTCATACCTTTTGGAGCCGCTTTTTTTACCTTTGCGGCCCTTTTTCCCCTTTTCGTTTCCGAATACCGGGTCAACGTTATGATAACGGCCATGATCTATGTTGTTCTTGGCCTGGGCCTTAATATAGTGGTAGGTCTTGCCGGACTCCTTGACCTCGGGTATGTGGCCTTCTATGCCGTCGGTGCCTATACCTATGCTCTACTGAATTACCATTTCCATGTGGGTTTCTGGCTGGCTTTACCGCTGGGGGCCCTGATGGGGGCTACATTAGGGATCCTGCTCGGTATTCCGGTTCTCAGACTACGGGGAGACTACCTGGCTATCGTAACCCTGGGTTTCGGTGAGATCATACGTCTGATCCTCGAGAACTGGGGCAGGTTTTCTTTCGGCCCCAGCGGAATTGCGAACATTCCCAGGCCTACCTTCTTTGGAATGGAACTGACACGAAGTCAGGGGATCCTTTTCATGTACTACCTGATGATCGTCCTGGGCATTTTCACCATTTTTGTCGTCAACCGTCTTCAGGACTCAAGGCTGGGAAGATCGTGGCTGGCCCTTCGCGAGGATGAGATCGCCTGTCAGGCCATGGGGATCGACAAGATGAAAACCAAGCTGGCGGCCTTCGCCCTGGGAGCCACCTGGGCCGGAATGATGGGAGTCGTCTTTGCCGCCAAGACAGCGTTCATTAACCCGGCAAGCTTTACCTTTTTGGAGTCGGCGATCATCCTTTCCATCGTCGTTCTCGGGGGAATGGGATCCATCTTCGGAGTTATCCTTGGCGCGCTCATACTCATTCTTCTTCCGGAGGAGCTTCGTGCTTTTTCCCAATACCGCATGTTGATCTTCGGGGCTTCCATGGTCCTCATGATGGTATTCAGACCCCAGGGAATTATTTCCAACGTCCGAAGAAGTTACGAATATCATGAATCCTGATAAAATCAGCGCCCCTCCGGACGCAGATGCGCAAAAGGTCCTGGATATTACCTCCCTTACCATGAGTTTCGGTGGGCTGAGGGCGGTTGACAGTGTGGACCTGGATGTGAAAGAAGGCGAGATCGTCGCCCTTATAGGCCCCAACGGAGCCGGTAAAACGACCTTCTTCAACTGCATTACCGGGATATACCCACCGGACTCCGGTGACATCGATCTTATCCCTAAAGGCGGGAAACCGGAACGATTAAACGGCATGAAGCCCAACAAGATCACCTCCCGGGGCATGGCCCGTACCTTCCAGAACATCCGGCTTTTCCATAACATGACTGCTCTCGAAAATATCATGGTTGGTCGTCACTGCAGGACCAAAGCCGGCATTCTGGGGGCTATCCTGAGGGGGCCGAGAACACGCAGGGAGGAACGTGACATCGTCACCTCCAGCTACACCCTTCTGCATAACGTTGGGTTGGGGGATTTTGTCAACGAACAGGCCAAGAACCTTCCCTACGGAGCCCAACGAAGGCTCGAGATTGCCAGGGCGCTTGCCACCGATCCCTTTCTTCTTCTGCTGGATGAACCCGCTGCCGGTATGAACCCCCAGGAGACGGAAAAGCTCATGGAACTTATCGAGTCCATCAGGAAAAGTGGCGTTTCCATTCTGCTTATTGAACACGACATGAAACTGATCATGAGGATATCCGACAGGATCCTGGTTCTCGATCATGGACTTAAGATCGCAGAGGGAAACCCGGCGGAGATCAGGAGCAACCAGAGTGTGATCGAAGCTTACCTGGGGTCGTCGCAAGTAGCGAACTGAATTGCGAATTGAGCCTTCAGAATTCAGGATTAAAAACGTTTAAATTGCCCATCTGTTGCTGCAACTTAATTTCTCTTGCCGGTTTTTCGTCCAATACTCAATCCGGAACACTCGATCCGTAATTGAATTACCCCCGCGTAACCTCTATCATTGAAGACACGTATTCATTGATGAGACCAAACACATTTTTCATTGGTGGTACAGCTGGAGGTAAGTCATGCCCAGATCCTTAGTGATGGTGTTAATACTCGCTTTTTTCGTTATTTTAGGCGGCGACACTTTTGCTCTCGAACCTGCACTGGTAGATGGAATTGACAGGGCCTGGCGTTCCGTTCAGGGCAACGCGGATGGGAACCCTGTGGTGGTGTTTGATGGAGACCTGACGGGGGGCAATTACATTAAAGAAAGGTTCACGGGTATTCCCTCATGGATCGTTTCTGAGGATTTTGATGGTGATGGTAGTTTTGAGGCAGTGGTCCAGTTTTCCGATGGAACTCTGCGTATACTGTCCCAGTCCCAGGGCCGGTTCAAAACTATTTCATCAGCCCGGAAAATGGCTCCCGAGGTTGCACCAGTAGTACTGGACTCTTTCGGTAGTGAACCCACTGGAGGGCTTATCGGGATCGACGACAGAGGTGATCTTGTTTCCATAGATTATGAAACAGGTCGAACCCGGCGTCTTGCAGGTGGTTTTTCGCCTTTGTCCCACCTAGCTGCAGGTGACTTTGATAAGGATGGAGAAAATGAAATCGCTGCCGTGAGTGACGAAGGGCATATGACCTTCGTCAAGGGCAAGACCAAGACTCGAAGCGATAAAGCCGTCCAGCTGCTTCCTGACACCCGTATTTCGGTGGCTGATCTTGACCGGGACGGCACTCTTGAGATCATTGCTTTTTCAAGTCCAACGATTGATATTTCACCCGGGCGGTTGGGAGATGACCTGGAAGCCAAAGGTGTTGCTGTTTTTAGCTGGGACGGGCGAACCCTCAGGTTACAGAACGAATTTGAACTTCCCGACGGTCAGGTCTTCGAGACGTTAACTCCGATGGTCGCTGGAACCGGTACCGCTGAGGATCAGGTTATGATGATCCCGGTCAAGGAGGATAATAAAGGTACGCAGATACGCAGCTACACCTACAGTTCCGGTCGTGTTCGGGAAAGAAGGAAAGGTCCGTTGTTTGATGGTGACCAGTGGGTGCACATTCTTGGAAGCTCAAAGCTTGGAAAAGGGGAGAGGGTCTATCTCATTACGGCCCAGGTTCCTGAAAGTGACGAGGGTGACCTTGAGTTGTACCGTCTTGATCTGGCACAGACAAGGATAACCCTGAACTCCTCCGTAGGCACACATTTGTCGGGTTCCAGACTGCTGGAATCAACTCTTATCGGAGACATGGACCATGACGGCGAAATAGAGCTGCTGGCTCCCGGCAAGGGACGATCGAGCCTGGCCATATACAGCCTGGACAGCAACCGCTTAAAGAGAAAAGAGATATTCAACTCTTCAGGGGAGATCGGGACCAACCTCTGTCCGGGAGATTTCAATGGGGACGGGAAAAGCGATGTTATGTTCGGTCTGGATGATGGGACTCTTGTTGTTCTTTTGGGAGAATCATTGACTCAGGTGAAAAGTGAATTGTGAATGGTGAATAGAAAAATAGCTGAATTTACCTTTCACTGTTCACTGTTCACGTTTCACGGACTTTAAATGCCCTTCAACCTCACATCCGAATATACTCCCCGTGGTGACCAGCCAACTGCTATACAGCAGTTGAAGAAGGGAGTTCTGAGCGGCAAGCAGGATCAGGTCCTTCTCGGTGTGACCGGGTCCGGCAAGACCTTTACCCTGGCAAACGTCATAAACGGGTTGGATCGTCCTGCCCTCGTCATGGCTCATAACAAAACTCTGGCTGCCCAGCTGTTCCACGAGTTTAAAAGCTTTTTTCCCAATAATGCGGTGGAATATTTTGTCTCTTATTACGATTATTACCAGCCTGAAGCTTACCTGCCTCAGACCGATACCTTCATCGAAAAGGACAGTTCCATTAATGAGGTCATCGACAGGTTGAGGCACTCGGCGACACGTTCCCTGCTGACCAGGAGGGATACAATCGTGGTGGCCTCGGTGTCCTGTATCTTTGGTCTCGGATCCCCTGAAATGTACCGAAGCATGCTGGTGACTTTTCATCGGGGGCAGAAGGTCAGCAGAAGAGAGATCCTGTCCAGGCTGGTTGAGATGAGGTATGAGCGGAACGACATTGATTTTTCACGGGGAACTTTTCGCGTCCGCGGAGAGGTCGTTGACCTTTTTCCCGCCTACGAGGAAACAGCACTCAGGTTTGAACTGTTTGACGATGAGGTCGAAAGGATCTCCACACTTGATCCCCTGACCATGAAATCAATAGCAGACCTGGAGAAGATCTCTGTGTTTCCTGCCAGCCACTATGTTATCCCAGGGGATGTTATGAAGGGAGCTTTGGGGAAAATCGACGAAGAACTTAAGGAAAGGGTTTCCTGGTATCGGGATAACGGGCAGCTTATCGAGGCTCAGCGGATCTCCGAAAGGACCGCCTTCGACATGGAGATGATGCAGGTCATCGGTTATTGCAAAGGGATAGAAAACTACTCAAGGCATTTGACCGGGCGCACTAAAGGGGAACCCCCGCCCACACTCCTGGATTACCTTCCTGAAGATACCCTGATCATTATGGACGAAAGCCATCAAACCATCCCACAGGTCAGAGCCATGTACAACGGCGACAGGTCGAGGAAAGAGAGCCTTATTCAGTACGGTTTCAGGCTTCCGTCAGCCCTGGATAACCGTCCGCTTACCTTTGCAGAGTTCGAAAAAAAAGGTAACCAGAAGATCTATGTGTCTGCTACACCCGGTCCCTATGAACTTGGGAAAACGGGTGGTGAGATTGTTGAGCAGATGATCAGACCAACCGGATTGATCGATCCAGAGGTTATCGTTAGGCCAGCCACCCATCAGGTGGATGACCTCATTGGGGAGATCAGGGATGTGGTGAGTACAGGCCACCGGATCATGGTAACGACACTGACGAAACGGATGGCGGAGGATCTGACGAGCTACCTTGAAGAGCTGGGGATAAGGGTCCGTTACCTGCACTCCGACATTGAGACCCTGGAGAGGGTACAGATCATCAGGGACCTGAGACTCGGGGTTTTTGACGTCCTGGTGGGGATCAACCTCCTTCGGGAGGGGCTTGATCTTCCCGAGGTGGCCCTGGTTGCGATCATGGATGCTGACAGGGAAGGTTTTCTCAGGTCCGAGACATCTTTGATACAGACGATGGGGAGAGCTGCACGAAACCTTGATGGTCGGGCCATTCTTTACGCCGATGTCATCACAGGCTCCATCAAAAGAGCCCTGGAGGAAACCGGCAGGAGAAGAAAACTGCAGGAAACATACAACGCCCTGCACGGGCTTACTCCTGAAAGTATCAAAAGCCGGATACATGATGTGCTTTCCTCCATCGAGGAAGCCGATTATGTCAGCGTTGTCGGTGATGAAGAGTTTGAACCTGGAACCGTGGAGATGACCGTAGGCAGGCTCGAAAAGGAGATGCTGGAAGCTGCGTCGAACATGGAGTTTGAACGTGCTGCAGAGCTCCGGGATCGCATGAAGGAGCTCCAGGAACGCCTGTTAATGACGGGCAGTCCAACCAGGACTTCGTCAGCCACCGGTTCCGGGAAAGGAAGGGAAAAAGGCAGGAAAGGGAAAGCACACTGATGTTTGCCAAAATGAAGGAGCAGATAAAACACGTCCCGGCTGCCCCCGGAGTGTACCTCTATAGGGACGCCGAAGGCGTTGTCTTGTACGTTGGGAAGGCAAAGGATCTGCGTAAGAGGGTAAGACAATATTTTACGGGTGGGCAGGAGGAAAGGACCGCTCATTTTCTGCCTCTGATAGATACTGTGGAAACCATTGTTGCCGGATCTGAAAAGGAAGCTCTCCTCCTTGAAAACACACTGATAAAGCGGTACCGTCCGGCCTTCAATGTGGACATGAAGGACGACAAAAGCTATCCCTGTTTCAGGGTCACGGTTCAGGAGGCATTTCC
Source organism: bacterium (assembly GCA_029210965.1). Classification (NCBI taxonomy): domain Bacteria; species bacterium. The sequence continues at coordinate 31,680 of JARGFZ010000026.1, forward strand.
CAGGCTGGAGATAACGCGAAAACTTGCGGTGGATGGGAGCCTTTATTTCGGTCCTTTTACTGACGCGGGGGCAGCCAGAGCAACTCTGTCGTGGCTGGAACGAGCTTTTCCGCTGCGTAGATGCCGTAAACCGGTTCCCGGCGGGAGGGGACGACAAGGACGGCCGTGTCTTGATTTTCAGATGGGACGTTGTCTGGGGCCCTGCGGCGAAGAGGTGACTCGGGATGAATACGGCCGGATAGTTGTTGAACTGGTGGATTTTCTCAAGGGCAACGGTAAAAAGGTCGTTAGTAAACTTTGCAAGAGGATGAAACAGGCATCAGGGGAGATGAAGTACGAGGAGGCCGCCAGCCTGAGAGATCGTGTAGCAGCGATTGAAACGGTCCTTGAAAAACAGGATGTGGTAGGGAACCCCGGGGAGGATATAGATGTGCTGGGGTTCGCAGGATCGGGAGACACCGGAGTCCTGACTAGCCTTTTTATCAGGTCGGGCATGCTGGTAGGCAGATCCGACACTGTTGTCACAGGCGCCTCTGACCCGGCTCAGGCCCTGGACGCATTCCTGTCAAAACACTACAGGGAAACGGTTCCACCACCACCCCTTATCCTCTGCCTCGAGGGTGTCGATTTCAGTCATGTTCACGAGGAGCTGCTATCGGAGATCGGTGGGAGAAAGATCAGCGTTCGCAAGCCTACAAGAGGCCGAGGCCTGCGTCTGGTGCGGTTGGCCGCAGAAAACGCCTCGCAGGCTCTCAGGGAAATGCTGTCCAGGGAGAGGGACGCACGAACACTTATTGAAGAACTTCAGGAGGCGCTCAAACTGAAACATCCGCCGGCCAGGATTGAATGCATAGACATCTCACACACCACTGGACGGGAGACCTGCGGCGCTACGGTGGTCTGGGAAAAGGGGAAGTTGGTAAAGGAACATTACAGGCTCTATGCGATAGATTCCAGCGATACAAATGGAGACGATTATGCCGCTCTTTCAGAGGTTATTGAAAGACGTTTTACGGGAACTTCAAGCACCCTTATGCCCATCCCGGATCTTCTCCTGGTGGACGGGGGCAAGGGACAGCTATCACGAGTGGTTAAGACTGTTGACGACTATAATGTCAAGAACCTTCAGTTGGCCGCTATCTCCAAGGGGCGTTCGGCTAAACGTTCCGGTGTCCATACCCTCACTGATGAGATCTACCTGCCCGGACGAGTAAATCCCATTAAAATAGAAAAACATTCGGCTGCCATGCGCATTATGCAGATGATGAGGGACGAAGCGCACAGGTTTGCGCTGTCCTCTCATCGAAAACGCAGGAACAAGGATGATCTACTCAGTCGTCTGGACGGAATCGTTGGAGTAGGTCCGACGCGGCGCAGGGCCTTGCTCCTTCATTTTCGGTCCATTGAGGAGATCCGGATAGCACCAGAGGAGGAGATCGCTTCCCTGAAAGGCTTTAACCACTCTGTAGCGCGCAGGATCAAGGAGAGCCTCCAATGAAAGATGGTTCAAGCAGACAAGGGCCTGAGGGAGTGGCTGATAAAATCCCTAATGCAGTCGCTTTCATAGCAGGAAGGTCCGGCACAGGCAAGACAACGCTTATGGAAGCTCTTTTAACAGTGTTGAAAGGAAAGGGGTACCGGGTAGGCACTGTCAAGCATTCGGGGCATCAGGCAGCAATGGACAGGGAGGGGAGCGATTCCTGGCGGTTTACACAAGCTGGGGCTGATATAACCGTATTGGCAGCAAGTGGACAGCTTGCTGTTTTACGAAACATTGATCAACCCTCCCTTGAGGATGCACTCCTCGAGGCTTCTTCAGGCACTGATATTGTTTTGGTGGAAGGGTTTAAAGAGATGAACCTTCCAAAAATAGAGGTTTACAGATCAGAACACTCGGAAGGTCTGTATTTTCGGCGAGACAAAGAACCGGACCCATATCTCATCGCTGTTGCCAGTGACACTCCTCTGGATATTGATGTTCCCGTCCTGAACCTTAACGATCCCGAGGAAGTGTGTAAATTCATAGTTGAGAGGTTTTTGAAGAGCCGTGATTCGTGAATTGTAATTCGTGATTCGAAAGAAAAAATCTCAGATCTCAAAAAAAAACGCCATGATGCACGATCTGCAACTTCAAACTTGACAGGGTCGCAAAAAGTCCGTAATCGGCTTTTTGCTCCTCGGAAAGGGAAAAGCGTCGTTTTCCCTTTCCTTACAAATCAATGACTTATATCCGGAGTCATTGATTTGGGCGCCCCGCGCGGGGCACATTGATGACTTTTTGCGAAGTCATCAAACTTCAAACATCAACATCCAAACTACAAACGTTTTTCAATTTCAAAATCGTTGTTCCCCCTTGACAAGAGTGGTAAATCTGCCGAAAATGACATGAAATTTTGCATCTGTGTTTTTCAAGGAGGCGGAGAATGAAATCGAGGAGCGTGTATTCTGTGATCTTTGCGGCCATATTCCTGTTTTCCGTGGCCGGCTGCGTCACCACGGACAGGTCTAACAGCGGTTGGGTCATTGTTGACCCACCTTCCTCATCACCTCCTCCAAGGGCCGAAAAGCAGCCGCCTCCCAGGCACAAAGAAAACAGAGGCCAACAGAAAGCCGCACAGAATCACCTTCGAAGCGCTTACAGGTTTCTTCAGAAGAACAAACCTGACCACGCTATACGCGAACTGGAAAAGGCCAGGGGAAAAATGGGACCCGGCTACTGGTTCTACTACTACTATGGAGGGGCCTACTACCTTAAGGGAATGTTCGGGGAGGCCAGAGACACCTGGCAAATCGCCTATCGTCAAACCCGCGATTACCAACTGCGTTCCAGGATCATGACGTGTCAGTCCTTTGCCATTTATTATCTGGACGGCCAGGGGCCATCCAGAGGGGTACTGGAAAAAGCTTTTAAAATGGACAAAAAAAATAGAACGGCCAGGGAGTTGTACCAGGATCTGACCGGCTCAGACCCCTACCGTTCCGGCGATCAGCCGTCTTATAACCAATCGTCCAGCAGCCCATACGTCCAGGAGAAACTGGGGCAAAAGGACGGACCGGAGGATAACAACAAATTATACCCGAACGAATGGGGCAAAGACGGCTCCAGCCGCGGGAACGGGGATAAAAACAAAGATAGGAAGAAGGGCAAAAAGAAAGACCATAAGGAAGTCAAAAAGTATAAAATACAGGACGATGAACAGTTCCGGATCTATTTTATGGTGGAAATGCCTTAAATGCAGTGAACCGTGAACGGTGAATAGTGAATGGAGGACTATATGCTTTTGACGGTGAACGGTGTTCAGTTAACAGAAATAGAACACGAGGTTTTACTGTTCACACTTTACTGTTCACTTTTCATCTAGATATTATGAGAGCACTTACTCTATCCCTCATATTTTGCCTGTTCCTGCTGCCCGCGGTGGCCTTGGGGGACATATACCGGTACGTTAACGAGAGCGGTGTGACCGTTTTTACCGATTACCCCGCACATTCCGGATTCAAGGTACATATGCGGGAAAGTGGAAGTTTCCGGTTGGCTCCAGTGGGAGGACATTATCCATATCGTGACGTGGTTATCGAAGCCTGCAGTATGTACAGAATGGACGAAGCATTGATCCGTGCGGTGATGGAGGTGGAGTCGGATTACAACCGCTATGCCATATCCAGTGCAGGGGCCCGTGGACTCATGCAGCTTATGCCCCGGACCGCCCAGCAGCTGGGCGTCAGGAACATATGGGATCCCAAGCAGAATGTCCAGGCAGGGACGGCATATTTGAAAGTTTTTACCAGAAGGTTTTCCGGAAACGTGGAACTGGCGCTGGCCGCCTATAACGCTGGCCCCAACGCGGTTCTAAAATACGGGAAAATCCCGCCTTATCCACAGACGATGAACTATGTCCAGAAGGTAATGCGGCTTTACAGGGACTACTCGGGGTTCAGGGATTAAATAACATGAATTTGCACACTGTTCCCAACTGGCTGACACTGGGGAGGATACTCTCCCTTCCTCTTATCATCGGACTCGCCTCTTTCCCGGGCAGGGGGTTTGGAATTGCGGCGGCAGTAGTGTTTTCCCTTGCTGCCATCACCGATGTTCTTGACGGTTACATAGCGCGAAGGACGGGACAGGTTAGTGACTTCGGCAGACTTATTGACCCTATTGCCGACAAGATCATTGTTGCAGCCGCCTTTATCATGCTTGTCCAGCTGGGGCGCGCTCCGGCCTGGATCGTTGCTCTTATCATAAGCAGGGAGTTCGCTGTATCGGGTCTGAGGGCCTTCGCCGGTTCCAGAGGAATCATCATAGAAGCACGGTTCATGGGAAAAACCAAGACGACCCTTCAGATCCTCGCCATCATCTGCCTTCTGGTTAATTTCAGCCTCTGGGGGTTCCCTTTTAAGGAGGTAGGATGGATTTTACTGATTGCGGCGTTTGCAGCTACAATTTGGTCGGGTTATGAATATTTTGCGGATTATTTAGCGAGCATCAAGGATACTGGCAGCAAGGACTTAAAATAACAGAAATTGGCCTTTATGGATGTGTCTTTACGGATGTTGATATCAGAGATTAATTCTGTTATATATTCAACCCTCTAGCGGGAATAGCTCAGTGGTAGAGCGCCACGTTGCCAACGTGGATGTCGCGGGTTCAAATCCCGTTTCCCGCTCCAGAATAATGCTCAGGGCTCCTTTTTGGAGCCCTTTTTGTATTATTCTACCGCTTCAGTCATCGCGAACCATCACCCGTGTGAAGCGATCCTGGTTTCAATAAAAACAATGCTTTTTACCACGGAGGCACGGAGGAAAAGGAGAAGAGCTTGAATCAGGGTATAGACCCAGTTATTTCAAAAGCGAGACAAAGCTAATTTACCACAGATGGGATGAAGTAGGCCGGTACCACCTGTCAACGGGATGCTAAAATAGCTCCCAACTTTTAACGGGG
>JARGFZ010000027.1 GCA_029210965.1 bacterium
AAGCGCTCCGCCTCTTACACGGAGAGGATACACCTTAAGTTCAAAGGAAAGTGGTCTTGACATTGGGGTCCACTGCAGATCGACACGCTCCTGGAGAACCTGGAACGGATCGAGGGAGGGAAGTGGAAGCCTTCCACGGGTATCAGGGATGCCGTAGACGGTTGTGGCGGGTATGCCGTCCTGACGCTCCATCGGCCTTCCAACGTGGACCGCGAGGAGACCTTCGCTCCGATCTGGCGGGCAATTTCCGAGGTTGGCGAACGGATTCCTGTAATTTTCCCTGTCCATCCCAGGACGCGGACAAAAATGGAAGAGTTCGGCCTGCTGAAAGGAAATGTGAGGATGATAGAGCCCATCGGATATATTGACATGTTCTGGGCTGTAAAAGGAGCGAAGATGGTCCTCACCGATTCCGGCGGGTTACAGGAGGAAACCACTGTCCTTGGTGTACCTTGTATAACCATCCGGGAAAACACCGAACGGCCTTCAACGATCGAAATGGGCACAAACTATCTGGTGGGAACCGATCCAGACAGGATCCTCTTTATCGCCAATGAGATTCTGGAGGGGAAGGGTAAAAGGGGTCAAGTTCCACCCCTTTGGGATGGTAAGACATCGGAGAGGATCGTGAATATCATTCAGCGTGACCTTATGGGATAGAGAACCAAACCTTGGACCCTTTGGATGAAGCCGGTGGGGAAGGTGGGGCAGTATTTCAACGGTTGACGTACATCCCTGAAGATGGGAACCGGCTGTTGCCGTTAAGGTTCTCATAATAAATAGGGTTCATCCCGTTAATGAGTGTCTGATGTCTTGCCGGTGCCGGGGGTGTTCTCCGGTCAAAGCGCCAATCTTCGCAAAATCCCTTAAGAAGCTACGCTCTGGTCTTTGCCGGAGAACATAAGGCCGGTCCCGACTGCGACCCCCAACGGTGAAGTCCCGTCCATGTCATCAGAATCCGCTGGGGGAGACAGGTATCCAATTCCCGGATGAACCATAAATAGTAACCTGGCACCGTTGCATAAAAACACCTGGTTAGTTAGTATGTGAGTCTGATCTTATACATGAGCAGAAAACGACCCTTGCAACCCGCGGGGAGGTTGATTGCAATACATCTTACTGTTTTTCATGGGGGTCATGATCACGTTGTTTCTGACGCCGCAGGCGATTCGCCTGTGCTACCGTTGGGAACTTCTGGACCACCCCACAGATCGGAAGATCCACAAGGTGTCCACGCCGCTTGCCGGCGGCCTGGTCCTGTTCCCGGTCACTGTGATCGGGTTCCTGCTTTCATCTCCCGCAAATCCGCACTTTATCTACTTCACCATCGCGACGACAGGTATTTTTGCTGTGGGGTTGTGGGACGACCTCAAGGGGATCCACTTTTCAACGAAGTTCATCGTTCAGATGGGGGCGGCTCTTCTTGTGATAAGATCGGGTATCCTGTTTGATCTCGACAAAGTTTTTTTCTTACAGGGCATGGGTTTACAGGCCGGTTATATCCTTTCCAGTGTCGTTACCGTTGTGTGGATCGTGGGGATCACCAACGCGGTGAACCTCATTGACGGTGTTGACGGCCTGGCGGCGGGGTTGTCCCTGAACGCCTTTGCTGGTATCGGTGCCCTGTCCCTGGTCTCAGGTTCCCTCAATTCGGCAGTTCATTGCATCATCATGGTGGGTGGTATCCTGGGTTTTCTGCGTTATAATATTTTCCCGGCCCAAACCTTCCTTGGAGACAGCGGAAGCCTGCTGCTCGGATTCACCCTGGCCGTGGCCTCCATTATTCAATCGGCCAAAACGAGCACCTTCCTGGTGCTGGGGATCCCTGTTCTGTTCCTTGCCATACCCGCGCTGGACACATCTTTGGCCTTTTCCAGGCGTGCCTTCTGCCGGAAAAACCCCTTTCGGGCTGACCGGGAGCATCTTCACCACTACCTCCTGGATCTGAATTTCACCACAAGCCAGGTTCTTGGTATCTTCTACGGCGTATCTGCCTCTCTCGGCATCCTGGGTTTAGCCCTGGCCCAGACTTTTAAGGTACAGATCCTGGCCCTGGCCTTACTCCTTGTTGCTTTTGTCCTGGCCGGACTCAGGTTCATGCAAATTTACAATATGGCGGGCTTGATCCGCCTCATTAATATCAGAATGCGTACTGTCGCCGCAAAAGCCGTTGGCTCCGATAGGGACAGTGAGGAGCGGTGGAAAAAAAATATGGCCGTGCTGGGGGTGGTAGCCATACTGAACATCTTCCTGCTGATTCAGACGGGACAGCTGTTTTCAAGTCTGACTTCCATAGTTTTGCTTTTTTTTGCACTGGGAGCCGTAGATCTGTACCTTAACAAAATGGAATTTTCGCCCCGGTACGAGATCACGCGTACATCAATTTTCCTCTCCATTGTTGTAAACCAGGTCCTTTTTATGGGTTTCTGGCAAGGCAACTTTTACCCGGAAAATTTACATGTATTTGGTATATTCGCGATGGTCGTCCTGCTGGTTTGGTTCCTGTACAGGACCGGTACCTTCGCCATCTTCCTCACCGATCCGGTGGATATCCTGGCCCTTTACCTGGGAACACTGGGGGTGTGGCTTGCCAAGCATTTCATGGGGGCCCCCTCCTTGCTGCCCTTCGGCGTGGCTCTTGGTAACGCCCTGATCCTGTACGCCATTACCAGGGCTTACCTGGCGGGGTACAAAGTGCGCTCGAAAACAAAAGCTATTGCGTTTGCAGGTTGTATGCTGTTCCTGATTTTCGTGCCGTGGCTTTCTTAAAAACTATCCAAAGTCCAAATCCCAAAGTGCAAAGTCCATAGTCCAGGGTCTAGAGGGGAATAGGGCGTGGGCGCGTGGGGGAGGAAATCCTTGAGGGGGCGAGAGGGAGAGTGGGGGGGGTCCTTACACTCTACACTCTACATTATACACTGCCTTTTCGGATCACGGATCACGGCCTTTACTCATTGACCTTACCCCCCTTTCCTCTTAATATTGCGAGGATTTGAATACATAAACGGAACTCTGGAAAGGAGAGACATGTCTCACAAACAGGAACTTCAAAAAAAGATAGAAGATCGCACCGCCGTCTGCTGTATCATCGGTCTCGGCTATGTGGGTCTTCCCCTGGCCGTTGAGCTGGCAGCCACCGGGTTCACTGTTTACGGGATCGATCTGAACACCAATAAGGTTGAGGCGGTTAACCGCGGTGAATCCTACATCCCCGATGTTAGCAACAAGATGGTCAAGGAGGGTGTAGATAGCGGAAAACTCAAGGCAACCACAGACTTTAGTGTCGTCAAAGATTGCGATGTCGTGTCCATCTGCGTGCCGACGCCCCTCAACAAGACTCGTGACCCTGATATTTCTTACATTATTTCGGCCCTGGAAGTAGGGATCGTTCCCCATGTGCACCCGGGTATGCTCGTAGTTCTGGAAAGCACCACCTATCCAGGTACGACCGAGGAGGTTATTGTGCCCGCTTTGATCAGCGGGAACCTGAAGGTCGGTGAAGATATCTTTGTCGCCTTTTCACCCGAGAGGGTCGATCCGGGCAACCCCCACTTTCAGACCGGTAACATACCCAAGGTTGTGGGTGGAATGACTAAAAACTGCTGTCACATAGCGACCCTCCTCTACAGCTCTTTTCTTGCCAAGGTCCACCCGGTCAGTTCAGCCGCCGTGGCAGAAATGGTCAAGATCCATGAGAACACATTCAGGAGCGTCAACATCGCCCTTGTAAATGAGCTGGCTCTCATGTGCGACCGGCTGGGCATCGATGTCTGGGAGGTCATCGAAGGTGCTTCCACCAAGCCTTTCGGTTTCATGCCCTTTTATCCCGGTCCCGGTCTGGGAGGGCACTGTATCCCCATCGACCCTTACTACCTGTCCTGGAAGGCACGATCAGTGGGGTTCGAGGCCCGGTTTATCGAACTTGCCGGACAGGTGAACAGTTCCATGCCCATGCACGTCGTAAACAAGGCCTCAGATGCCCTTAACAGCGTCGGAAAGGCCCTGAGAGGCTCTAATGTCCTCATTCTGGGGGTTGCCTACAAAAGCGACATCGATGACGAGAGAGAGTCTCCTGCCATCGACATCATAGATCGGCTTATTGCAAAAGGAGCAATGATTACCTACCTGGATTCCTATATCCCGGAACTGGATGTGGGCACGACGGTCCTCAGCGCCTCCGAGATCAGCCTTGAACTTCTCCAGGAGACTGACCTTGCGATCATCGTTACGGCCCACAGCGATTTTGACTACGACTTCATTCTGGAGCAGGTGCCCCTGATCCTGGATACGAGAAACGCCATCAAATCCAGGCAAGATAAGGTGTGGAGGATTTGATCGCATGGCAAAAAGCAAGGGTATTGATTAAAAAAGTCCATGAAGTTTCCGGTAAAGGCTTCTTTTATAGGGACAGAAATCTAAAAAATCAAATTTGCCGGACCAGCGTTTCTGTAATGTCCAACGTTGCAGAAGGCTTTGAAAGGGAAGGGGAAAAAGAGTTTGTGCAGTTCCTTTCACAAGCCAAAGCATCCTGTGGTGAAGTCAGATCCCCATTATTTGTTGCTTTGGATCGCGGTTATGTAAATGATGTAGAGTTTAATGCCCTTCTCAATTTGTCACTTGAAACGAGTAGAGTGATAGCAGGATTGATAGGGTAATTGAAGAAGTCAGAGTATAAAGGTAGTAAATTCATGTGACCATGCGCATTAGGATTTTTCTCTTTGGACATTGGGCTTTGGCCTTTGGGCTCCAGTTACCAGAATTCGGGAGATTAAATGAGTGATATGAAGCGAATTTTGGTAACGGGAGGAGCAGGATACATCGGCAGCCATGTCGTCCTCGCTCTCGGAGAAGCAGGCTACGATGTCCTGACTTTCGACAACCTTTCCTCCGGCAACAGGTGGGCTGTAATTAAAGGTGAATTTGTCCAGGGTGATCTGTCTGACCGGGAAACCTTCAGGGAGACGGTTCGGAACTTCAAACCGGATGCCGTGATGCACTTTGCCGCCTCCATCGAGGTGGGTGAAAGCGTTAGATATCCTGTCAAGTATTACTTTAACAATACCGTCAATCTCCTCAATACTGTTGATGTTTTGTCCAGCGAAGGGGTAGGAAAGATGATCTTTTCCTCTACCGCCGCTGTCTACGGAAACCCCGAAATAGTACCCGTAACGGAAAGTTCACCCCTGGCACCCATCAACCCTTACGGCGCTTCCAAGATGATGAGTGAGAGGATCCTTGCCGATCAAGGTGAAAGCGGCACCGATTTCAGTTACATCTCGCTAAGGTACTTTAACGTCGCTGGAGCCGATCCCGGGGGACGGTTGGGTCAGGTGTATAAAAACCCCACCCACCTTATTACGCGGGCGCTCAAAACTGCCAAAGGGGAGTACGAAAGACTGCAGATCTTCGGAACCGACTTTCCCACACCTGATGGAACCGGTATCAGGGATTACATACACGTCACCGACCTTGCCGACGCACATATTCTGGCTTTGGAGAACCTTCTGGCGGGGGGTGCCAACGACACGCTCAACTGTGGTTACGGAACCGGATTTTCTGTGACGGAGGTGATCAATGCGGTGAAAAGGGTCACCGGGACCGATATTAAATTGGAAAAAATCGGCAGGAGGGCAGGGGACCCTTCGGAACTGATCGCTGACAGTTCACTTATCAGGAAAAGGTTGTCATGGGAACCGAAATACGACGATCTCGATACCATCGTACGGACCGCCTGGAATTGGGAGAAAGGCCGTAATTAGTAAATCGTGAAAAGTGAATCCCGCCTATGGCGGGACCGTTCACCTTTCACTCTTCACCGTTTTTTCCCATTTGACATATCCCTTAAACATCCGTTATTACAATTATGGAATAGTTTTCATTTGGGGGTTAGCAGCCCAGCTTTACATTGCCAATTTTAACGAGGGGCGGATTACATGGGTGTATTCCTGGTTGCAGAGGATGATCGTGATTTCAGAACACTATTGACCGATGTGTTCAAAGATGCCGGTCACCAGGTGGACCACGCCGTCGACGGCAGGCAGGCCCTGGAAATGGTCAGTGCGCGCAAGTACGATGTCGTGCTTGCGGATATCCAGCTCCCTGTAAGGGACGGAATGGAAGTACTGCGGGAAACAAAGTATAGAAGCCCCGACACGGAAGTCATCATGATGACCGCTTACGGCACTCTCGACAGCGCTGCCCAGGCCATGAAACTTGGCGCCTCCGATTATCTACAGAAACCTTTCAGCATCCTCGAACTCGAAATGAGAGTGGAAAAGGCGCTTCGGAACAGGAGCCTGGCCAAAGAGGTTGCTTATCTCAGGCACACCCAGGAAGTGATCTACAGGATCGAAGATATCATCGGGAAAAGCGATGGGATAAAAAGCGTCCTGGGACAGGTAAAGGTCCTCGCCAACGACCCATTCCCTGTATTTATCAAAGGTGAGACCGGTACCGGCCGTCTTCTTATTGCTGGAGCCATTCATTTTAACAGCGGCCGGAGCGAGAACGGTTTTATCCGGGTCAACTGTACGATACAAAATCCGGACCATCTGGAAAGTGACCTGTTCGGGCACGCGGTGGACGCATTCCCCGGTGCGAAGAACGCAAGGATCGGGAGGATCGAACAGGCCAACGGGGGGACCATTTTCATTGAGGAAATAACGGAAGCGCCTCTGGCGATCCAGGTTAAACTTCTGGAGTTCATCGAGGAAGGGAGCTTCCGGAGGCTCGGTGGATCAAGGGATGTTTCAGTGGACGCAAGGGTTATCGCATCCACCAGCAGAGATCCGGAAAAGGAGATCAAGGCCGGGAAGTTGATGCCGGAACTCCTTGAGGCCCTCAGTCATAAAGTGATCAACATTCCGCCCCTCAGGGAAAGGCCTGAGGATATTCCTCTCCTGGTTGAATATTTCATCGAAAGGCTGCGCCTTGAACTGGACAATGGACGGGCACTCAATATCACCGACGGGGCTATTGGAAAGCTGAAGGGCTACGACTGGCCTGGTAATATCCGTGAGCTGAAAAACGTTCTGGAGAGGGCACTTTTTACCAGCCCCAAGGATACCCTGGATATCGCGGATATCCAGCTCCCGGATGAGCACCCGGCCGCCGGTTCAGTGGGTCTTACTGACAGGAAGCTCAAAGAACTGGAAAAGGAAGCCGTTCTGGAAGCCCTGGAAAAGAGCAATTATGTTCAGAAAGAAGCTGCAAAGCTCCTGGGCATCTCCAAGAGGGTGATTCACTACAAGATTCAGCAGTTTAATATAAAGCATCCGCGCTGGATCAAGAACAAGTAATGTACTTGAACTTAACTTGTTCTTGATCCAGCGAGTTTTACGTGCTCGCTACGCTCAGGTTCCACGTTCCAACTTCCAGGTTCCAGCGAAAGGACTATAGATTCATCCATTTATTCGGAGGAGATATAACCATGATCCAATGCCAGATGCAGGAGTGAGCGTAATTCGCCTGCTGAGCCTTTGGCCATGGAGAGAAACTTCACAAACTCCCGGTTGCCATCACGTTCAAATCCTTCAGCGATGTTTGCGGGAACCGAGATGACGGCCCGGCATAACTGATTCTTTAGAGCAAAATCCCGAGAAAACTCCTCAGATTTGGTCAGGGTCAATATGACGCGTATCAGCTCCCTCGCTTTTTGCCAGGTGAGAAGATCCTCAAAACGTGTAATTTTGGACATAAATTCCTCCGCATTGTTTACGGTCTTCCGTTCGATGGCGGGAAAATTATTCTCAACAATCGTGCCATTGTAGAAAATCGTATTGTGATCAGGTTAAATATTGAAGATTTTCGTGTTTTGGTTCATCATAATTTGTTTTAAAAAAGGATTGTTTTCCCAAATTACCGTTACATGGGAATGAAACAGAATGAAAAGACCTGAGTGGAAGCCTGGATTGTCTACTTGAAACCTGGAACTTGGAACCTGGAACTGAAAAACCGGAGGTTTTTCCATGCACATCGCAATTATAGGAACTGGATACGTTGGACTCGTAACGGGAACCTGCTTTGCCGAATTCGGGGTGGAAGTCACCTGTGTGGACAAAGATGAAAGCAAGATCACTCCACTTTTGAAGGGGGAAATCCCTATCTATGAGCCAGGTCTTCAAGAGCTGGTAAAGAAGAATATAAACGATGGCAGGCTCCGTTTTACAACTGATTTGAGCGAGGGCGTCAAGGATGCCCTTGTTGTCTTCATAGCCGTTGGAACACCTCCAAGGGAGGACGGCAGCGCGGACCTGAGTCATGTCTTGCAGGTTGCAGGGGAAATCACGGAATGCATGGACACGTACAAGGTGATCGTCACCAAGAGCACAGTGCCCGTGGGTACCGGTGAAAAGGTCAGGAAGGTGCTTTCCAAACGCTTGCCGGCAGAGAAGTTCGACGTTGCCTCTAACCCCGAGTTCCTGCGCGAGGGTTCTGCTATCGGGGATTTCATGCGGCCAGACAGGGTCATCATCGGCGCGGAAACGGAGCAGGCCAGAGCTATTTTAAGAGACCTTTACAGACCTCTCTACCTTATCGAGACGCCTTTTGTGTTCACCAATGTCGCCACTGCTGAGCTTATCAAATATGCCTCCAACGCCTTTCTTGCCACAAAGATCACCTTTATCAACGAGATGGCCAACCTGTGCGAACAGATCGACGGTGATGTCCATGTGGTCGCAAAAGCCATGGGACTTGACGGCAGGATCGGACCAAAGTTTTTACGTGCCGGTCCGGGATATGGGGGTTCCTGTTTCCCCAAGGACACCCTTGCTCTGTTGAACATATCCAGGGAACTGGGACACCCATCGAAGATAGTTAAATCGGTAGTGGAGGTGAACGATGCTCAGAAACAGCGTGCTTACGGCAAGATTAAGGATATCCTCGGCGGTGATGTAAAGGGGAAAGTTATTGGTCTTCTGGGCCTCGCATTTAAACCGAACACAGATGATTTCAGGGAATCTCCGGCCGAGGTCATCATCAGGGGGATAAGGAACGATGGCGGGACAGTACAGACTTTTGATCCTGCCGCCATGGACCAGGCCAGAAGCTATCTGGGCGAGGAAGGTATCACCTTTTGTGAGAACAGCTATGATGCCGTTACGGGCGCTGACGTTATGGTCGTCGTCACGGAATGGAACCAGTTCCGCCTTCTGGACCTGAATAAATGCAAGAAACTGCTAAAGAGCCCCAACCTGGTGGATCTTAGAAATGTGTACGAACCGAAAGCAGTACGGGACCTGGGGTTTAATTATACGTCTATAGGTAGAGTGTAGAGTAATCCAGCGTAGAGTGCAGCGTGTAGAGGGAAAGAACCTGTTTGATGTTTGGGGTTTGGAGTTATGTTAAGGCTTAAACCTGACACCGCAAGGCAATCATTATATGAAACTCGATTTTTTGAAATTTCAAATTCTCTGCACTCTACACTCGACACTTTGCACTCCTCCTGTAACAAGAACACGGATGGCCGCTTATGTTTAACCGTGTTCTTGTAACAGGAGGGGCAGGCTTTATCGGTTCAAACCTCTGTGAGGCCCTCCTCGATCAGGGCAGGGAAGTCCTGGTTCTGGACAACTTCAACGATTTTTACCCCCCCTCCATCAAGCGGGATAACGTGCAGAAGGTTCTGGACCACCCTTCCTATTCCCTCGTGGAAGGTGATATCCGTGATGAGGAGGCTGTGGGCAGGGTTTTTGACTCCTTCAAACCCCAGGCTGTTATCCACCTGGCTGCCATGGCCGGTGTGAGGCCGTCCATTGAACAGCCCCACCTGTATAATGACGTGAATATCGCCGGGACGACAGTACTCCTGGAGGCTGTCAGGAAGCACCCGGTTCAAAACTTTGTATTCGGTTCCTCCTCCTCCGTTTATGGCTCCCACGACAGGGTGCCTTTCTCTGAGGAGGATGTCCTGAGCAGACCCATCAGCCCCTACGCTGCAACCAAGCTGGCCGGGGAGCAGCTCTGTTTTACATATCACCATCTGTTCGATTTGCCGGTCTCCTGTCTCAGGTTCTTTACCGTTTATGGCCCTCGTCAGCGGCCTGAAATGGCCATTCACCTTTTTGCCAGAAAGATCATTAACGGTGATCCCATCACTCTTTTTGGGGACGGGTCCAGCAGGCGGGACTACACGTATGTTGATGACATCATTGATGGTGTCATAAGGTCCCTGGACAGGGTGCAGGGTTTTGAGATTTTCAACCTTGGAGAGTCGAGGACTGTGGGTCTTTTAGAAATGGTCTCCATCCTGGAAGATGCCATCGGCCTGAAGGCAGATCTCCGGTATGAACCGGATCAGCCCGGTGATGTTCCGATAACATACGCAGATGTTTCAAAGGCGGGCAGAGTACTCGGTTATAAGCCTGCAGTACCCATCGAAGAGGGTATCAGGCGCATGGTTAAGTGGCTTAAGGATCAACACAAGGAGGTATGAATATGGGGGAAGGAGATCTTCGTGACAGGGAGATGCCCAGATCCAGGGTTTTGGTGATCACCGAAAAAAGGGAATTTTCAGGTTTTCTTCACAGGATGTCACCAGACCGTCGTGAGACAGACGTTCTTAACGATGAAAGGACATTTATCCATCTCACGGATGTGGAGTTAAGGATAAAGGGAGAGATTCCCAAGGAGGTCCCTTTTGTTGCGGTAAACAAATCAAACATCATCTGTGTGATACCTGAAGAGTAGGGAAGAGCAGTGTAAAGTGCAAGGTGTAGAGTGCAGAGGGTAAAAACCCTCCAGAGTCCAGGGCTTGCCAAGCCGAAGCCTTGGCGAAGGCTGGTCCAAAGTCCAGCGTAAGAGAAAAAACAACCTTGCGATCATTAGTTCATTTGCCATTATTGGAGTTCCATGGATCAAGGTTTTTCTCTGGATGCTCTGCTCTGGACTCTGGACTGATCCTACACTCTGGACTGATTTAACCCGTTGTGATATTTAACAAAATTCGGCCTTAACTGACTTTGCGAAGAAGGTGCCCACTGTTCCTGGTTTGACTTGGAACCTGGAACCTGGAACCTGGAATCTGAGCGAAGCGAGCGAACTTGAGACCATAAATTCATGATCATTGACTTCCACACACACACATTCGCCAGCGATGGGGTGCTCCTTCCCTCGGAACTGATCAGAAGAGCTGTCGCGGCCGGTTACCGGGCCATCGGGATAACCGATCACGGCGATGAGACCAATTTGGAAGATCTCCTCCAAAGGTCGGTTAAGGCTGCGCAGGTATGGGCTGAGAATGTGGATATTGTGGTCATACCCGGTGTAGAGATAACCCATGTGCCTCCTGACAGGATACCTGCTTTGGCTGCAAGGGCCAGGGAACTGGGCGCGAAGGTTGTCGTTGTGCATGGAGAAACGGTTACGGAGCCGGTGGCCCCGGGCACGAATGCCACTGCTGTCCGATGTCCGGATGTCGATATCCTGGCCCATCCAGGTCTTCTTTCTGAGGAAGATGCGAGTGCTGCGGCCCAGAATAACGTTTACCTTGAGATCACGGGCAGGAAGGGGCACTCCGCTGCCAACGGCCGGGTGGCGTCAGTTGCCGCAAAAGCAGGAGCAAGCCTTCTGTTTGGTACTGACACGCATAGCCCTGGCGACCTGGCAACTGTGGATCACGCCCGGAAGATTCTCCTCGCAGCCGGCATCGCGGAAGACCAGGTTGATGAAGTTTTCTTAAACGCTGAGCAACTTTTGAATCGTATTAGCGGTTAATCGTTCAGTGAATGGTTTACCGTTCACCATTCACTATTCACCGTGCACCATTTGATGCAACTCGGAGGAAGTAGATGAGCTACATAAAGAAAAGGGTTCCACGTAAACCGGGAATGACGCCACAGGAGATTCTCGCTGACCAGAAGACCCTGGCCAGCTGGTTTACGGATAACGCCAATTTGATAGCGTATGCATCCGTCGCGATCTTTCTAGTAATTGCTGTAACCTTCGGGATTATCTGGATGAAGGGTCAGAAGAAGGACACGGCCAATGCGGCCCTTTCAAAGGCCATGGCCTTGTATCAGGTCACCGTTGCCCAGATGGAGACATCCACAAAGGATCTCGAACTGGCTCTGGAAAGCCTGAATGAGGTCGCATCCGAATATGCCGATGCTTCCCAGGGGTATACGGCTTCCCTGCTCAAGGCCAACGTCCTCTACCGTCTGGAAAGGTATCAGGAAGGGGCTGCAACCATTGAAGCTCTGGATATCAGTAATCACGAACTTGTAAACGACATAAACGGATTCTATCTCCTTGCCAGAAGTTACGAGGCGATGGAGGAGTTTAAAATGGCCATAGAGTCCTATCAGAAAGCGAAAGGGCGTGCCAGGGGTGACATGATAGCTGTGATAGATATCGACCTGGCGCGATGCAATGAGCTGGCAGGCAATGTGGATACAGCTATCTCAATCTACAAAGAGGTCCTGTCCGAGTACCCTGACACTGTTTATGCAACCAGGGCTGAAAAGAAACTGGCTACCCTGGGTATCACTGACCTAGAGACGCTTTGACCCGCCTTTTTTTTTCAGGAAACGAAGCTATTGCCAGGGGTGCTCTCCAAGCGGGAGT
Source organism: bacterium (assembly GCA_029210965.1). Taxonomy (NCBI): domain Bacteria; species bacterium. Next base: position 12,565 of record JARGFZ010000027.1, read on the forward strand.
TTCCCTGGCTACTGCCTATCCAGGTACACCCAGCACCGAGATCCTTGAAAACCTTTCCCGAATGGGTGGTACCAGAACCATATGGTCCCCCAACGAAAAAATAGCTGTTGAGCTTGCCAGCGGAGTTTCTTTTGCCGGACACCGGGCCCTTGCCGCCATGAAGCATGTGGGAGTCAATGTTGCGGCAGATCCGATCTTCACCCTTGCCTACACCGGCGTCCGGGGCGGTCTGGTCATCATTACTGCCGACGATCCGGAGCTCCACAGCTCCCAGAATGAGCAGGACAACCGCAGGTATGCATCCTTTGCCAGGATCCCCATGCTGGAACCGGCCAACAGCCAGGAAGCTCTCGATTTCACCCGGGAAGCTTTTGAGTTAAGCGAGCGTTTTGATATCCCATTCTTCGTGCGAACCACCACCAGGATCTCCCACGGGAAATCCCTGATCGAGATCAACGAAAAGAGCAATACTGTCAGTACGGTGGTGCCGGGACTCGTAAAAGATCCATCCAAATACGTCATGGTCCCGGCTAACGCCAGGGTCAAGCACCGTGAGCTGGAAGAGCGGATCGAGATGATAGCCCGGTACGGGGAGAAATGTTCTTTCAACAGTGTTGAGATGAAGGGTACGGCACTGGGTATCATCACCTCCGGCATCAGCTACAATTATGTGATGGAAGCGGTTCCTGATGCCTCTGTATTGAAACTCGGCCTGGTTTTCCCTCTGCCTGACGACCTCATCAGGGATTTTGCATCCCGCTGTGACCGGGTTGTCATCGTGGAGGAGCTGGAACCGTATCTTGAGGAGTGGGTAAGATTTCTGGGGATAGAGTGTGAAGGCAAATCTCTGATACCCAGGTTCGGAGAGATTGATACCGGGATGGTTCGAAATGCACTGACTACTGTCCCGGAAGGGTACCGTCCATCAAAACCTGAAAGTATCAATACCGGAGATATACCTGACAGACCTCCTGTGATGTGTGTCGGCTGCCCCCATCGAGGGATATTCCACATCCTCAACCGGAAAAAGGCGTTTGTCGCCGGTGATATAGGCTGCTACACCCTTGCCGTAACCCCGCCATTGTCTGCCATTCACACCACCGTCTGCATGGGAGCGGGTATAAGCCAGGCTGTTGGGATCGAGGCTGTTCTACCGGAGGAACACGGTAAGGTCGTGGCGGTAATAGGTGATTCCACCTTCCTTCACAGCGGCATGGGCGGCGTTCTCAATATGGCCTTTAATGAGATCCCTGCCACAGTCCTGCTTCTGGACAACTACACCACGGCCATGACCGGCCGGCAGGATCATCCGGGAAGCGGGTTCGACGCCACCGGAAACCGCACCCGGCAGGTGGATTGGGAAACCTTGCTCAATGGCCTCGGAGTCGAGCACGTACGTCTCGTCGATGCTTATGATCTTGATGAGATCCGGACGGTTTTGGAAGAAGAGATCCACAGGGACGCTCCATCTGTCATCGTTGTTCAGGGCGCCTGTATGCTTCTCAAGAACAAGCCTGTCAAACGACAGGCACCCTGCAGGATAAACGAAAACCTCTGTACCGATTGCGGAATGTGCCTCAGGATCGGCTGTCCCGCCATATCCAGGAAAAATGGAGCGTCTGAGGAAAAACCGATCATTGATGATACCCAGTGCACCGGTTGTGATATTTGTTCCCAGGTGTGCCAGTTCGAAGCCATCGGGAGAGAAGGATGACCGGAACGGGTGGAAAAATATTCAACATCCTGCTGGTCGGGGTGGGAGGGCAGGGGACGATCCTTGCAAGCGAACTGTTGGTCCTTGTTCTTCTTGAGGCTGGTTTCGATGTGAAGAAGAGCGAGGTTCACGGTATGGCCCAGCGAGGGGGGCGGGTGGTTTCTCACGTTCGTTTCGGGGATAAAGTCTATTCCTCCCTCATTGTCAGGGGAGAGGCGGATATTCTGGTGGGGTTCGAGATGGCCGAAACCCTCAGGAGTCTTGATTGGCTCTTACCCGGCGCACGGGTGGTGGCCGCGAGGAAGGCCATTTTACCCTATACTTCCCAGGTGGGGCAGGCATCCTATCCCTTTGATGCCCTGGACACGGCGAGGGATGCCGGTTTTGATCTTACGGTTGTGGATGGAGAGGCCCTTGCCGAACAAACAGGTGAGAAAAAGACCGCCAACGTTGTGCTCATTGGGGCATTGGCACGGTACCTTCCTGTGAAGCGTTCCGTATGGGAGGAAACCATAAAAAAGAACATGCCGGAAAAGCTGGTGCAGATGAATTTGACGGCGTTCGGATTGGGATGGAATGAAGAGCAGGTTTGAAGTTCGATGTTTGAGGTTTGATGTTCAACCTGGAACGTGGAACATGGAACCCGGAACCTGAGCGAAGCGAGTGAACATGAACGAAGCGAAAGGAGTCACATGATCTGGGACGAAGAGTTTGAGAGCCTGCCGAGAGAGGCCCTCGAATCACTGCAGCTGTACCGGCTGAAGAAAACTGCTGAAAGGGTCTATGCAACTGTGCCCTTTTACAAGGAAGCATTTGACAAGACAAAGATCCATCCATCACAGATTAAATCCATGGATGATCTGCGCCGCCTCCCGTTCACTGTCAAGACGGATCTGCGGGACAATTACCCCTTTGGCCTTTTTACCCTGCCTCTTCACGAGGTGGTTCGGATCCACGCTTCCTCAGGGACGACTGGAAAACCTACCGTTGTGGGGTACACCAAGAGGGATATTGAGACCTGGTCCCTTCTGATGGCCAGGACCTTGTCCTGTGCAGGCGTGAAAAAAGGTGACGTGGTTCAGAACGCCTACGGTTACGGTCTCTTTACAGGAGGCCTCGGTTTTCACTACGGCGCCGAAAAACTGGGAGCTACGGTCATCCCCATCTCAGGCGGCAATACCAAACGCCAGATCATGCTTATGGAAGACTTCGGCAGCACGGTTCTCGTCTGCACCCCGTCCTACGCCCTGACCATTGCCGAGGCCATGGAGGAACTGGGGGTTTCCAAGGAGCGCCTCAAGCTGAATGTGGGCATTTTTGGAGCCGAGCCCTGGTCCCAGAGCATGAGGCAGCAGATTGAATCCAAACTGGGTATTGATGCCGTGGATATCTACGGACTGTCCGAGATCATCGGTCCGGGTGTGTCGGTAGAGTGTATTGAGGCCAAGAGCGGCCTCCACATATTTGAGGACCACTTTATCCCCGAGGTCATCGATCCCGTAACCGGTGAGAACCTTCCCTACGGCGAGGAGGGCGAGCTGGTGTTTACCACCATAACGAAAGAAGCTTTCCCGATCATCAGGTACAGGACCAGAGATATAACACGGCTGCACGCCGAACCGTGCAGGTGCGGCAGGACCCATGTGAGGATGGAAAGGGTCACCGGCCGTACCGACGACATGCTCATCATACGAGGGGTGAACCTGTATCCTAGTCAGATAGAGAACCTTCTTATGGAGACCGAGGGATTGGAACCCCACTATCAGCTTATCGTTGACAGGGAGGGTACCCTGGACACCTTGGAGGTCCAGATCGAAGTCAACGAAAAGATCTTCACCGATGAGATCAAGGGGCTTGAAAAGCTGGAGCGGGGCGTGGAAAAAGAGATCAAGGAAATGCTGGGTGTTTCGGCCAAGGTCCGGCTGGTGGAACCCAAGACCATCGAACGCTTCGAGGGCAAGGCGAAGAGAGTTATTGATAATCGGAAAATTTAGGAACAAATTTGACGTTTGAGGTTTGATGTTTGATGTTTGAGTTCTTCCGGACAATGCGTACCTGGATTAAGCAACGGTTTTTATAAATGCGATGTTTTTTACCACACAAAGCAATGACTTACAGTGCGAGTCATTGATTTGGGCGCCCCGAGCGGGGCGCATTGATGGACTTTTTGCGAGTCCATCAAAATTATTGCTTGGTTTAACCCTGTGAAACCCTGCCTTCCCTGAGCAAAAGACAGTGCGTCGAAGGGTGTACCCTGTGGTGGATTAGTCTTTTGAATTTTGGATTGAACTTGGTAACAGGAACTTGAAACTCGAGGTGCGTTAGCGACGAGGGGGAAGGGCGGGTTTGGAATTTGGGTTTTCGGAGTTTGAGGTTAAGTACCAATTCATGAACTTTGGTCTGAATAATAAAGAAATTTTTTGGTTTTTAATGCTTACAGAAGAATGTAAGATAGCAACTTCAAACGTCAAACTTCAAACATTAAGTTCTTTCGGGGGTTTAACATGAAAATTGAACAGATCTCGGTATTTATGGAAAATAAGACCGGCCGCCTGGCCCAGATCACCCGGGTGTTGGGTGCGGCGGACGTTAATATACTGGCTCTTTCCCTGGCCGATACCGCTGATTTTGGAATCCTGAGGATCATTGTCTCTGATAACGATAAAGCCTATGAAGCCTTGAAAAGTGAGGGTTTTACGGTAGGGCGCAACGACGTCCTCGCTGTGGAGGTGCCGGACCGCCCTGGCGGCCTCGCGGATTTTCTGGAAATCCTTAAAGTGAACGAAATAAACATAGAGTATATGTATGCCTACAGGAAATCGGGACATGCAAACCTGATATTCCGTTTCGATAATCTCGACAAGGCTATTGAAGTCCTGCCTGATGCCAACATCAGGATTTTGACGGAGGAGGAGTTGTATTCGATATGATGATTCGGATGTTGGATCCGTGCATCTGGCAATTCCAGGCAGGTAAAACACAGACAACTGGGGGGAGAGGAGCTAAGAGATGAAAAGGATTTCGACAGTAATACGGGCAGTAGCGGTGATCAGTGTGATCTCCGGCCTGGCTATAGCCGGTTGTGCAAAGAAACCGGAGGGGCCACAGGAACCGTACAAGATCGGAGCTATTTTTGCGTCAACCGGTCCGGCTTCCATGCTGGGTCTTCCGGAGAAGAACACCGTGGAGATGCTCGCGGAAACCATCAATGCGGAAGGCGGTATCAAAATAAGGGTCCAGGAAAAAGGGTCTTGGGTTGATCGCGGCGTGCCCGTTGAAGTGATCATGTATGACACGGAAGCCGATTCCACGAAGACAGTCACAGTTACAAACAAACTTATCGAAAGTGATAAGGTTGACGTCATCATTGGGCCGACAACCTCGGGTACAAGTCTTGCCATTGTGGATATCGTAACCAAGGCGGAAGTTCCGCTTATTTCCTGCGCCGCCTCAGTCAAGATCGTCAAGCCGGTCTCGGAACGGTATTGGGTTTTCAAAACTCCCCAGACCGATACCATGGCTGTGGAGAAAATCTACGAGACCCTGAAAACCAAGGGCCTCACGAAGATAGCCATCCTGACGGTCAGTGACGGGTTCGGTGATTCCGGCCGGGTGGAGCTGCAGAGACTGGCTGCCGACTACGGCTTGAACATCGTATCGGAAGAGCGGTACGGCGGGAAAGACACGGACATGAGCGCCCAGCTGACGAAGATCAAGGGAACCGACGCCCAGGCCATCATCTGCTGGGGAACCAACCCTGGTCCCGCGATCATTGCGAAAAACAGGAAACAGCTTGGCATCACGATACCCCTCTACAATAGCCACGGTGTGGCGTCTCCCAAGTTCATTGAACTGGCCGGTGATGCGGCTGAGGGTACCTTCCTGCCGGCCGGTAAGCTCATCATCCTTGATCAGCTGCCGGCTTCCGACCCCCAGAGGGAAGTGCTGAGCCAATACAAAACCGCTTACGAGAGCAGGTTTGGTGCCGGTACGATCAACACCTTCGGCGGCCACGCCTATGACGCTTTCAAGATTGCCCTTTTGGCCATCGGGAACGCCGCAAAAGAAGGAAAGCTCGAAGCTGGAAAAGTGGATAGAGCCACTATCAGGAACGAGATCGAGAAGATCCAGGGGTTTTACGGGACCGGCGGGATCTTTAACTACTCCCCCGAGGACCACAACGGCCTGACCAAGGACGGGTTCGTAATGGTCGAGATCAGTAACGGCGGCTGGAAGCTGGCGGAATAAGACAGTGCAAAGTGAAGGGTCCGTGATTCGTGAATCGTTTTCTTCGTCATTGCTGGAAGCGAAGACCGGTGATTCGTGATTGGTAAAACCTGAAACAAGGTACACGGAACCTGAGTAGATGTTTTGATCAAAGTAGTGAGGGGGCCGGATTCCGGCCCCCTTTTTATGTCCAAACGCCGCAAAACATGTTAAAAAATAAAGGTTTGAAGTTTGAGGTTTGAAGTTTGAAGTGATACAGCTTAAAAGCTGAAAACTTGAACATCCTCGATTATGAACCAAAACTTTTAAAACATGACGTTGGTTAAACTTCAGTATAGCAAATCAGGATTGTGAGGTTGGAATTTGAAGCTTGATCATCAAACACTCGGCGTCATTGTTTCAGGTTCGCTCGCTTCGCTCAGGTTCCGAGTTCCATGTCCCACGTTCCAGGTTGAACATCAAACATCAAACAACAAACTTTACTGACATGACTTTATCCCAACAAATCCTCCAGTACCTCATCACCGGTGTGACCGTGGGCACCATCTATGCTCTTATCGGCATGGGTTTTAACATCATATACAACTCCACCGAGATCATAAACTTTGCCCAGGGCGAATTTGTCATGCTGGGAGGCCTGCTAACCGTTTCCAGCATGCAGGTCCTCCATCTGCCCATTCCCTTTGCCGCCCTTGTTTCTGTAATCGGGGTAGCGCTCATCGGCACGCTGCTGAATGTCGCAGCCATCAGACCTGTCAGGGATCCCAACCCCATTACGCTCATCATAATCACCATTGGCGCTTCGATCTTTATCCGTGGGGTGTCCAGTCTCATTTGGGGCAAAGAGGCATATCCCATCCCGGCATTTTCCGGGGAGGATCCTATCCCCTTCTTCGGGGCCGTCATCCAGCCCCAGAGCCTGTGGGTCATGGGAGTAGCCTTTTTTATCGTTTTGGGCCTCCGGCAGTTCTTCGGCAGGACGATAACAGGCAAAGCCATAATGGCCAGCGCCTTCCAGCCGAGAGCTGCCAGGCTGGTCGGGATCGACACAAGGTTTATGGTTCTCATAAGCTTTGCTCTGAGTGGATTGGTAGGCGCTGCAGCCGGGATCGTGATCGCACCCATAAGTATGACCCAATACGACATCGGTGTGATGATAGGGCTTAAGGGGTTTTGCGCCGCCATTATCGGCGGTCTGGGTAGTTTCTGGGGTGTCGTTGTGGGAGGTATAACGCTGGGGGTGCTGGAAAGTCTTGGAGCGGGACTCATCTCCAGTGGGTACAAGGATGCCATAGCTTTCGGTATCCTTCTCCTCATGCTCTTTCTACGGCCCCAGGGGATACTTGGCAAATCCAAAGGAGATCGGGTTTGAGGATTCCTTCCTTTCCCAGATCGCCCTATGCCGGTTTTTTTCTTTTCGCAGCCTTACTGGCTGTAATGCCTCAATTTCTGACAAACGACTACCACCTCAACGTGCTCATTTTTATCGGGATCCATTGCATTATCGCCATCGGTCTGGATCTTCTCCTGGGGTATACCGGGCAAATTTCCCTCGGACATGCCGCTTTTTTCGGGCTTGGGGCCTATATCACCGGAGTCCTTTCAGCAAAAGCTTCATTGCCACCCATTGCTGGTCTCGCTGTCGCGCTTGTGGGCGTGGGTATCCTGGCCTATTTTATTGGAATTCCCACTCTAAAACTTCACGGGCACTATCTTGCCATGGCCACATTGGGATTCGGGATCATAATACAGATCTTTTTTAATGAATTGGATTTTCTCACAGGTGGGCCGTCGGGCTTGGTTGGCATCGAAGACATGTCGATATTTGGTTATGAATTTGATTCCGATCTCAAATACTACTATCTGGTTTGTGTGTCACTTCTGCTTACTTTACTCCTTTCCATCAATGTAGTTAAGTCCAGGGTGGGCAGGGCTCTCAGGGCCATTCACGGTTCCGAGGTGGCTTCTTCGGTTATCGGAGTTAACGTTTCGCGTTACAAAGTGGCTATTTTTGTGCTGTCGGCGCTATATGCAGCCTTTGCGGGTTGGCTGTACTCTCACTACATGACCTTCGTGAGCCCCAGCTCTTTTGGTTTTATGTTTTCCGTCAAACTTATCACCATGGTTGTCATCGGCAGCCTTGGAAGTATATGGGGTGCGATCTTCGGTGCAGCTCTTATCACGAGTATGCCTGAGTTCCTGCATGTCTTTCAAAACTATGAAACGACTGTTTTCGGTTTCATTTTAATTATAGTCATGATTTTTATGCCCAGGGGGCTTTTACGCGGCCTGGAGGATCTTCTGTTGTCTTTATGGCACGCGGTACGAAAGAGAATCATCGGAACCAGGGAGGAGACCCCGTGAACGTCCTGATGAATACCCGAAACCTTTGCCGCTATTTCGGGGGTGTGCGCGCCATCCATGACCTGGACATCGAGGTTTGGGAGGGACTGATCCAATCGGTCATAGGGCCTAACGGAGCGGGTAAGACTACATTGTTTAATGTCATTTCCGGTATCCTCCCTCCAACATCCGGGACTATTTTCTATAAAGGTAATCCCACAAGCGGGATGGACTCTCACCGTATCGCAGGATTGGGAGTGACCAGGACTTTTCAGAACCTGCAGCTTTTTTCGGAAATGACTGTTTTAGAAAACGTCATGGTCGGGATGCACCTCAGGTCAAAGGGAGGGCTTGTCGCCTCCGCGTTGAAACTGCCGTGGGTTTGGAAGGAAGAGGGCAGGATCCGGGATGTTTCCATGGAGATCCTTCAGTTCACCGGTCTGGAAAAATATGCTCCCCTGGTGGCGGGCAGCCTCCCGTTCGGGCGCCAGAGGATCCTTGAGATCGCCCGTGCCCTGGGGGCAGGTCCGAGGCTTCTCATGCTGGACGAACCGGCTGCAGGGCTTAATAATCGTGAAACTTCTGACCTTTCGGATTTGATCGGGCGTATTCGAAAACGGGGGATCACCATCCTCCTCGTGGAGCACGACATGAACCTGGTGATGGAGATCTCCGATCATGTAACGGTCCTTGACCAGGGACAGAAAATTGCCGAGGGTGACCCGGAAGCGGTGAGAAACGATGAAAAGGTGCTGAAAGCGTATCTGGGGCAGGAATGAGAAAGGCAGAATACAGATCGCAGAACGCAGAACGCAGGAGAGATCTTAGGTCTTATTCCACGTTCTACATTCTACATTCCACATTCTGAAATAAAATGCTCAAAGTTCGCAACATCACAACATATTACGGCCGCATCCATATCCTAAAGGGGGTTTCGATCCACGTAGGGGAGGGGGAGATCGTTGCGCTCATCGGTGCCAACGGTGCCGGTAAGACCACCCTGATCAACGCTGTGAGCGGACTGCTGAGGATCACTGAAGGCTCTATTACCCTCAGGGACAGGGAAATCGGGAACATTTCCCCTGAAAAGATCGTCAAGGCCGGACTTTCTCAAGTTCCGGAGGGACGACTTGTTTTTTCCCCGCTCACCGTTGAGGATAACCTGCTCCTGGGCGCCTATGTCAGGTACCGATCGAAGGAGAAGGAAGAGATCCAGGAGGATCTGCACAAGATCTACGAGATGTTTCCCGTTCTCAAGGATCGTTCAGGGCAGATGGCCGGTACCCTCAGCGGTGGTGAGCAACAGATGCTGGCCCTGGGCCGGGCACTCATGGCCAGGCCCAGGATCCTGCTTCTGGATGAACCGTCCCTCGGCCTGGCACCTTTGATCGCTGCGGAAATATTCAGGACCATTTCCAGGCTCCGGGATCAGGGCGTTACGATCCTGCTGGTGGAACAGAACGCGCGGGCAGCCCTCGGCATAGCTGACAGGGGATATGTTATGGAGACTGGCTCGATTGTTCTCCAGGACCGGGCCGACAGACTGCTTGCGAACCCGGAGATCCAGCGGGCTTACCTGGGGAAGGGGAAGAGGGAAATTTGGGATGCGTGAACTGCAATCTCAGATCTCAGATCCCAGATCTCATAACAGGTCTTTCATTAACCTTGCAACTTATGGATTGGAAAGGTTAATTTGAGATATGAGTTATGAGATATGAGATCAAGGGGAATACCATGACCGACCACCGCATTTGGAATGAACAGGCCGAGACCATGCCCAGGGAAGACCTGGAGCAGCTGCAGCTGGAGAGGCTCCAGTCCACACTCAACCGGGTATATAAGAACGTCAAGTTTTACAGGAACAGGTTTGACGCGCTTGGAATAGAGCCCTCCGATATCAGATCCAGGGAAGACCTGGAGAAGATCCCCTTCACGACAAAAGCTGATCTCAGGGACAATTACCCTTATGGGATGTTTGCTCTTCCCCTCAGGGAAGTCGTCCGGATCCATTCCTCCACAGGAACGACGGGAAAACCAACGGTTGTAGGTTATTCGGCTAACGACCTGGATTCCTGGAGCGAAGTTGTAGCCAGGATCATGACCGCCGGGGGTGTTACGAAGGACGATGTTGTCCAGATTGCCTTCGGGTACGGACTCTTTACAGGAGGGTTTGGACTGCATTACGGAGCCGAACGGATAGGCGCCTCTGTGATACCCACCTCCAGCGGGAATACACGCAGGCAGCTTATGATCATGGAGGATTACCGGACGACCGCTCTGGTTTGTACACCCTCCTATGCGATGTTCCTGACCGAGGTCATGAAGGAAAACGGGATCGACCCGGGGCGTCTTTCTTTGAAATATGGTCTCTTTGGCGCGGAACCGTGGTCTGAAAAAATGAGGGGTGAACTGGAGAGCAAAACGGGGATCATCGCCACGGATAATTACGGATTGTCCGAGGTTATGGGCCCCGGTGTGGCCGGGGAATGCCTTGAAAAAACGGGTCTCCACCTGAACGAAGATCATTTTATCCCCGAGATCATTGATCCTGAATCCGGAAAGAACCTTCCCATGGGCGAGTGGGGGGAACTTGTCCTGACCACAGTCAGGCGGGAGGCGATGTCTCTCCTCAGGTACCGGACGAGGGATCTGACGCGGCTGTACGTGGATGAGTGTGCCTGTGGCAGGACGCTGGTGAAAATGGAAAAGGTTACCGGCCGGACGGACGACATGATCATATTCAAGGGCGTCAACGTATATCCGAGCCAGGTTGAAGAGTTACTTTTTGAGTTTGAGGGCATCACACCCCATTATCAGATCCTTCTCAGCCGTGATGGTGCACTGGATACCATGGAGATCCTGGTTGAGGTCAACGAATCCATATTCTTTGACGAGATGAAAAAGCAGGGAACTATAGTGGAAAAAATATCCGATTCCATACGAAGCACCCTCGGGATCTCCCCAAAGGTCAAACTGGTGGAACCCCGGAGCCTGCAGCGTTTTGAAGGCAAGGCGGAAAGAGTTGTGGATAAACGCGAGAGATAGAATCTCAAATCTCAGAGGAGATAATAAATCAGGGCACTACCATAGGCTATGAACTGTTTGCATATCAGTTTTTTGAGATCTGAGATCTGAGATCTGAGATCGCGTTACGGGGGTTTTATGAAACGCGCGTTAATAACCGGCATCACCGGTCAGGACGGCTCCTACCTCGCTGAATTTTTGTTGAACAAAGGTTACGAGGTTCACGGGATCATAAGGCGTGCCAGCACTTTCAACACCGATCGAGTCGACCATATCTACGTTGATCCCCACGCCACCGACGCGGCATTTTTTCTGCATTACGGCGATCTGGCCGATTCCGGTCAGATAGACAACCTGATCTACAACATTGAACCGCATGAGATCTACCATCTCGGAGCCCAGAGCCATGTGAGGGTCAGTTTTGACATCCCTGAATACACAGGTGATGTTACCGGGCTTGGGACAACGCGGATCCTGGAAGCCGTTCGAAGAAGCGGCGTAAAATCCCGACTGTACCAGGCATCCAGCAGCGAACTGTACGGTAACTCTCCGCCACCCCAGAACGAGAACACACCTTTTAAACCGCGCAGTCCTTACGCTGCTGCAAAGCTCTACGCATACTGGATGACGGTCAATTACCGCGAGGCTTATGATATTCACGCCAGTAACGGTATTATGTTCAACCATGAAAGCCCCAGGAGGGGTGAGACCTTTGTCACCAGGAAGATAACAAGGGCTTTGGCAAGCATCCTCGCAGGGAAGCAGGACAAGATTTTCCTGGGGAACCTCAAATCCCGGAGAGACTGGGGTTTTGCCCCCGAATACATTGAAGCCATGTGGCTCATCCTCCAGCAGGATAAACCAGGCGATTACGTTATTGCCACCGGACAGGCCTATTCCGTGGAAGAGTTCCTCCAGGAAGCCTTCAGCTACGCGGGCCTGGATCCCAAAAAACATGTGGAGATCGATCCAAAATATTTCCGGCCCACCGAGGTGGATGTTCTGATCGGTGATGCGAGCCGGGCCAGGGAGGTACTTGAGTGGGAACCAAAGGTCTCGTTCAGGGAACTGGTGCGTATTATGGTGGACGCTGACATGGAAGCTCAGGGCCTTGACGCCATTGGCGAGGGACAAACCGTTCTGAAGGACAAGGGCCTGGATTGGATGGGGAAACCTTAATGGGAGGTTTTTTTTGGAATTAAAAGGTAAAAAAATTCTTCTTACGGGCGGCAGCGGTTTCCTGGGTAAATTCGTCCAGAAGGAACTTATGGCAAGCGGTGTGCGTGAAGAAGATATCCGCATACCTAATCACCTGGATAACGATCTCAGGGTATGGAAAAACTGCGAGGAAGCAGTCCTTGGGATGGACCTGGTGGTCCACCTTGCGGCAAGCGTAGGCGGGATCGGGTTCAACCAGCGAAATCCGGGGGTCCTTTTCTACGATAACATGATCATGGGTGCCCACCTCATGGAGGCGGCCCGCAAGCGTGGTGTTGAAAAGTTTATTCAGATAGGAACGGTTTGCGCCTACCCCAAGTTCACACCGGTACCGTTTAAAGAAGACAATCTCTGGGACGGGTACCCTGAAGAGACAAACGCTCCCTATGGTGTCGCCAAAAAAGCACTCCTCGTCCAGGCTCAGGCTTACAGACAACAGTACGGGTTAAACGCCATCTATCTCCTCCCGGTAAACCTTTACGGTCCGGGGGACAACTTCCACCTGGAAGATTCCCACGTAATACCTGCCCTTATCCGAAAGTGCGTCGAAGCGGTGGATTCCGGTTCGGACACCATCACAGTCTGGGGTACCGGGGAACCAACACGGGAGTTTCTCTATGTGGAAGACTGCGCCAGAGGGATTGTTCTGGCTGCCCGGGACTACGACGATCCTGAACCGGTGAACCTGGGATCCGGCGAGGAGATCAGCATCAGGGATCTAATTACCCTTATTGCCCGAATAACCGGGTTTGACGGAAACATACTCTGGGACGCGACCAGACCTGACGGGCAGCCTCGCCGATGTCTCGATACGGAAAGGGCCGGGAAGTTCGGTTTCAAAGCGGAGGTTTCCTTTGAAGACGGAATAGCCAGAACGGTCCAGTGGTATATTGAGAAAGGGGAGGGGGCGCTATGAATGAGCTATATGCGCTGATCCTCGCAGGGGGGTCCGGGACACGCCTTTGGCCTATGAGCCGGCAGGCATCCCCCAAGCAGCTCATAAGCCTGGGAAGGGAGTTGAGCCTTTTCCAGGAGACGGTGAGCAGGATCAGGACAAGGATCGAGCCGGAGAGGATGATCTTCGTAACCTCCCGGGAGCTCGCGGGCGACATAAGAGACCACCTTCGTCGATTGCTGGGCGAAAAATCCAATGGCTGTATCATCGTTGCTGAACCATTGGGAAGGAATACTGCTCCCGCTATTCTGCTTGGTGCAAGGATCGTTCAGGCAAGGGACCCCAAAGCGCTCCTCCTGGTGGCACCATCGGATCACATTATCCAGGACACACCTTCCTTTATTCAGGCCATCGAAAATTCCCTGGACGCAGCCGCGTCCGGAATGGTCGTAACTTACGGAATAACACCCACCCGGCCTGAGACAGGATACGGTTACATCAAGGCCGGTGAGAAGGAAGGGAATGTTTACAGGGTAGAGAGGTTCGAGGAAAAACCGGACGCAGTCAGGGCCGAAGAGCTGCTTAAGGATAAAAATTACACCTGGAACAGCGGGATCTTTCTGTTTTCTGTTAAGTCTATTATGGAGGAGGCGGAAAAATATCTCCCCGTGCAAACCAGTGCCCTGAAGAATATCGACCCGGAGACCCTCGATGGGCTGGATGAGGCCTATAGCGGTATGGAACCGATGTCTATCGACCACGGCATCATGGAAAAGACCGACCGGGCCGCCGTGATCCCTGTTTCCATGGGGTGGAGTGACCTTGGAAGCTGGGACTCCTTTTACGAAATGAGGGAAAAAGAAAGCTCCGGCAACGTTGTCAGCGGTGATGTGTTCGGTCTGGAGAATGAGGATTGTCTGATCCTGGGGGAGGGCAAATTTCTCGCGGTGAGCGGAATGAAGGACACGATAGTCGTCCAGACGGAAGACGCCACCCTGATCTGTCCCAGGGGCAGGTCCCAGAATGTTCGCCACATAGTTGCTCACCTTGAGGAACAGGGCAGATCGGAAAGATTGGTACATCTTACCGTCAGAAGGCCGTGGGGATCTTACACTGTTCTCACCGAAAGCGACCTGTACAAGGTCAAAAGGTTGTCGGTAGACCCGCACCAGAAAATGAGCCTCCAGAAACACGAAAGGAGATCGGAACATTGGGTGGTTGTTAAAGGTGAGGTCATCGTCACCCTGGGAGAGGACCAGATAACCTTGAAGGCCAACGAGGGCATCACCATCCCTATAGGAACGCTGCATCGGATCGAGAATCCAGGTGAAGAAACGGCCGAACTTGTTGAGGTCCAGTTGGGTGACTATGTGGGCGAGGACGATATCGTCAGGTTCGATGATGATTATGGTAGAGCGAAATAATTGGAGAATGTAGAACACAGAACACAGAACGCAGAATAGGATCAAAAGCGGACTAACCACAACACAGCTGGCGAAAGGGCAAAACCCAAAGGCTGATTTAACAGGGATAAAAGGGATACAGGGGATAAAACAAGACCAAAAGATATGCAGTATTGCGGATTGAGGATTACGGATTAAGAATAAATGCTTTACCTGGAACCTGGAATTCGGAACACGGAACTTGAGCGAAGCGAGCCCCCATCCCTTTCACCCCCCTTCATCCCTGTTAGAAAAAACATAGGGGAGATGTTATGAACTCGAACCCTGAAATTTGGAATTTTGGAATATGAAACCTGATCTTTTTCCACATCATATCTACAGGAAGTACGACATCCGGGGAGCCTATGGCCTGGAGCTGACCGAGGAGGTTGCCTACCGAACAGGAAGGGTTTTTGGCGCCCTGTGTCGGGAAAGGACCGGGAAGGACACTCCGGTCATCTCCATTGGAATGGACGCCAGAGTTCACTCCCCGCAGCTTCGGGACGCTTTTGCCTCGGGACTTGCCGGAGCGGGGTGTACCTGGCTCGATATTGGACTTTGTCCCACACCCCTGACCTATTTCAGCACTTTCAAACTTGAGGTTGACGGTTTCGCCATGGTAACAGCGAGCCACAACCCTCCAGGCGATAACGGATTCAAGCTGGGAATAGGACGGGAAACGATTCACTCGGAAAACATGGTGCTTCTGGGAAATATGGCCAGCGCCGACGACCAGCCAGTTAATCTGGAAAGGCCAGATCCCATCCGCAAGGTCGATATCATCGGGATCTACCAGGAGTTTATCCTGGAGGCGTTTTCGGGTCTGAAGGAAGCTTTAAAAGCGCTGGGAAGGGAGTTTAATGTTGTTGTGGACTCGGGCAACGGGACAGCCGGGATCGTTTTCCCCGAGATCCTGAAAAAACTCGGTATGAAGGTTCACGAGCTTTATAGCGAACCGGACGGTACTTTCCCCAACCATCACCCTGACCCGACCCTCCCGGAGGCCCTCGAAAGCCTCAAAGCTGAAATATTGCACACCGGCTCACTGCTGGGGATCTCCTTTGACGGGGATGCCGACCGGATCGGCGTCCTGGACGAAAAGGGTGATGTTATCTGGGGAGATATGCTCCTGCTCATCCTTGGCCGAAATATCATTGAAAACTGGCGCAAAGAGGGAGGGGAGGGCGATTCTCCTCTTGTTATCTCGGAGGTTAAGGCTTCCCAGATCCTTTACGACGGTATTTTACAGGCAGGCGGAAGGGTCCAGATGTGGAAAACGGGGCACTCCCTTATAAAGGTCAGGATGAAGGAGACCGGGGCATCCATCGCAGGGGAGATGAGCGGACACCTTTTCTTTGCCGACCGGTATTTCGGGTTCGATGATGCTCTCTATGGGGCCTTAAGGATACTGGAGGTCTACATCGGTGCCCTCCGGACCGGATCCTGTGAGTATTTCTCGGAGCTTCTCGGTGATATCCCCGATACGGTTTCCACTCCGGAGATCCGCTTTCCCTGTGAAGAAGCGGGAAAGTTCCTCCTTGCCGACAGGTTCGCCGATGCCCTGGGTAAGCACATGAAATCTGCCGCTGATCCGGCCGTTCTCGAGATCATCGATATCGATGGAGTCAGAGCCAGGTTCGATGATGGTTGGGGCCTGCTAAGGGCCAGCAACACTCAGCCGGTGCTCGTCATGCGGTTCGAGGGTCCCGATGCGGAAAAGGTGGAGCTGTATCAGAAGTTCTTCAACAGACTACTTGAAAAAGTCACGGTGGATGGAAAAGCAAATACATGAAGGAAATACGGAAATCTGGTATAAACAAAAGATTTAAATTTGAGGTTTGTGGTTTGGAGTTTTTGCGAAACCGGAAATGTTTCAGAAATGAGCCTTGAGAATGGAGAAATGGTGAAAAATGAATTGTGAATCCTGCCAATGGCAGGACCGTTCAATGTTCACCGATTACTGAACTGATGCTTTCCCCCTACTTAAGACTACTCAGACCTCATCAGTGGGTCAAAAACGGGTTTGTTCTGGCACCTCTCATCTTTGCCGGCAAGCTTCTGCACGTCCCGTCACTGGTCCTTGGAATCTCTGCATTTGCCATTTTCTGTATTGCATCCAGCTGTGTATACGCATTTAACGATATTTTCGATCGCGAAAAGGACCGGAACCACCCCAAAAAAAGAAACAGACCTGTTGCTTCGGGTAAGATCAGTGTCTTAAGGGCCGCTTTGGTGGGAGCAGGCCTTTTTGTGATAAGTCTTCTGGGAGCGGTCACCATAGGAAAGGAGTTTTTCCTGTGGGTTTCTTTTTACCTCCTTCTGCAGTTTGGATATAACGTCGCATTCAGGAATATCGTAATACTCGACATCCTTGCCATTGCCATGGGTTTCGTTATAAGGGCGGTTGCGGGAAGCATTGCTATCGGAGTGGTTATATCTCCGTGGCTCATTCTCTGTTCTCTCCTCATCGCCCTTTTCCTGGGGTTCGCCAAACGCCGACAGGAAATAGTCCTCCTGGGGGATGCTGCCCCGGAACATAGGTCGATCCTCAAGGAGTATTCCGTACCGTTTCTGGATCAGCTGATAGGGATTGTTACCGCCGCTACCATAGTCTGTTACGCCATCTACACCCTTACGCCGGAAGTGACCGAGCGCCTGGGTTCACGATACATGGTCCTGACCCTTCCCTTTGTTCTTTACGGTATCTTCAGATATTTATATATGGTTCACGTTTGTGAAAAGGGGGGTAGCCCGACGACGGACCTGCTCACAGACACACCCCTCCTGCTGTCCATCGCTTTGTGGACGATCACATCAGTGGCCCTTATCTATTTATAAGTGCAGTCCAAAGTCCAAAGTCCAATGCCCAACGCGGAGTGTGAAACCTGAAACTTGAAACCTGAAATTGAAACTCTAGTCTCTGGCTGGAAGAGGAGCGCAGGTGAAACGAGCCAAAGTAGTCGTGCTGAAAACATCTCCCGCGTCGGTGGTTGCCGATTACGGTGAACTTATGAGAAGAGCTGGATACAGGGAGGTTCTGAAACCTGAAATTCCGACACTTATCAAGCTCAACCTTTCCTGGACAAAATACTTCCCAGCCTGCTCATCCCAGCCCTGGCAGGTTCACGGTGTCGTCAAGACCATGATCGATGACGGTTACGAGAGAGACAAGATCATCCCCATTGAGAACAAAACTGTGGTTACAAACCCGATCAAGGGGGCTAACAACAACCGCTGGATGAAGGTACTCGATCAGTATGGGCTGGATTTTGTTCCTCTCCCCGATGTCAAATGGATCAAACACCAGTTTTCGGAGCCTCTCATGAAGTTAAGTGAGATATTTCCGGAAGGTATTGAGGTTCCTGAAATGTTCATGGGAAAAAACGTGGTGCACCTGCCCACCGTCAAGACCCACGGCCACAGCACCACTACCGGCGCCATTAAAAACTCTTTCGGAGGACTCCTGAAGACTGTACGGCACTATGCTCACAAATATATGCATGAAGTGCTGGTGGACCTCATGATAATGCAGAAGGAGCTTCATCCTGCGATCTTTGCCGTTATGGACGGCACCGTTTGCGGTAACGGAGCGGGTCCGCGTACCATGCTGCCTGTGGAAAAAGACTACATCCTGGCCAGTTCAGACAGCGTTGCCATCGATTCCGTAGCCGCTTCCATGATGGGTTTCGACCCCATGACCATTCCCTACCTCCGGATGTGCCACGAGCGCGGCCTGGGGGTCGCTCGCCCTGATGAAATTGAGGTCGAGGGGGAGGATATCGAGGGTGTTAACTTCGGATTTACGGTGAAGCGCAGTTTCGTCATCTGGGGAGACCAGTTGATCCGAAAGGGCTGGCTGCAGCCCATGGAAAAGCTGCTTCTTCATTCCCCTCTGGTGGTATGGGCCCCCTTTGCCTCCAACGTGTATCACGACATGTTCTGGTATCCCACGGTGGGCAGGTCAAGGATCAGACAGTTCAACAAGGGTAAGTGGGGGAGGCTGTTTGACTCCTACGGTTAGACCAAAACGGATCTGGAAGAGCGGGAATATCGCGATCTGGACCGTCCTCTCGGCGGTGGTTGTTTTCATTCTCGTCAGCCTCATTTCCGACCTGGAAACCCTTAAGACAGCCTTGTCGGGTTTTCCCCTGCGCTTCCTTGTGCCTGTAGGTCTTCTTTCTGTCGGTAATTACTTTCTCAGGTATGTAAAGTGGCACTGGTATATGAAGCTCCTGGACCACAGGATAGACCGGTTCCCAAACTTGCTGGTATTCCTCAGCGGTTTTGCCCTCACCGTCACACCCGGTAAAGTAGGGGAGTTCATTAAGGCCTATATCGTCAAAGAGCGCTTTAACGTTCCCTACACCGCCTCCACAGCGGTGCTCCTGATGGAGCGGTTCACCGATGTGGCAGCTTTAGTCCTTCTGAGCTGCCTTGGCCTTTTCCTGAGTTTTCTGGCCTGGTGGGTAGCCGTTTTGGCTTTACTGGCCTTTTTTGCCTTTCTGATGCTCGTGAGAAACCGTTCCCTAGCAGGGTGGGTCATCGACCAGACAGCTCGTTTCAGGCTGCTCAAGCGCTTCTCAGAGCCCTTGAAGACCTTTTACCAGGAGGGGTGGATCCTCCTTGATATGGGAATTTTTCTCCCCTCACTTCTTCTCAGCCTGGGTGCATGGTTCCTGGAGGGGCTGGGCTACGCTATTGTGGCCTGGGGTCTCGGTTCGGCGATCACTCTCATGGAGGGCGTGTTCATATACTCTGTGGCCCTTCTTGGAGGCGGTCTGACCCTGTTTCTGGGTGGCCTGGGCGCTACCGAGGGCGGCATGGTGGGTCTGGGAATCTTCTTTGGCATGTCACGATCCACCGCGGCAGCTTCCACAATTATCGTACGGGTCATGACCCTCTGGTTTGCGGTTTTAATCGGGTGGGGGGTTTTTCTGTTCACCCCCGGTCTCAGATCTCTGCTTAAAGCCGCCAGAACAGATGAGTTGGAGCTGACGAGGGAGGAAATAGAAGTGAAGGGATAAGTCAACACCTGAACGCAGAACACAGAACGCAGAACGCAGGAGAAAAATAAACCTTATTCCGGACATCTCCCATAGAGCGAAAATGCTAAAACCCAATGCTAAACAGCATGTTAGGCTATTGTGGTTAATAATCAACATTATATATCGAAAGACTGCTGTAGAGGGGAAAATTTTTTGACACAAAGACGCGAAGACACGGGGGCACGGTGTAAGAGCAGCATGGGCGCTTGGCAGGATGGGTGTAAAGGTCCGTGGCTAGTGATTCGTGATTAGTAAAATGGCTTAGATCAAGGATAAAAGGCCGTTTCAATCCTGTGTGACATTTTATAGTATTTAAAGCCTAAATCTACTTGTTCGCATAAGTAACGTTATGTAAAGTTTTAGATTTGAACAATTACGCCGTGACAAGCTGTGTAACTCTGCGATGGTTACTGGTGATTACTTCTGCGGCCCATCTGCCTGCTCTGAGCCTGTTGAAGGGCGTTAAGGCTTTTGAACCCCGAGATCGCTTCGCATGCGTATCAGCTCCCACCTTCGCTAAAGCTATGATGGGCAGGCGCGATGACAGCGTGGGAACCGTACTTTCCCCGTGTCTCCGCGTCACCGCGTCCTGTGATTTTTTAACCTACCGGCTCCCGGCTCCTGGATTCTGGCTCCTGACTTTCAAAACCCCTTCAAACGCCTCTCCACAGCTTGGGCAGTTGCCCTTCTCAGTCACGTTGACAGATTTTACCTTAAAACCAGATCGCTGAATAAGGACCTCTCCGCAGCTGAAACATTTCGTTTCATCACCCCTACCCGGGACATTTCCCGGATATACATATTTCAGGCCGGCCTCCTCCCCTATTTGACACGCTTTTTCAAGGGTTTTAACAGGAGTTGGGGGCGCATCCTGCAGTTTATAGGTAGGAAAGAACTTTGAAAGGTGCCAGGGGATCGAAGGATCAACCGATGCTATGAAGGCCGCCATGAACTCCAGAGAGGCTCTGTCGTCGTTATATCCGGGAATTATGAGGGTTGTCACCTCGATCCAGACACCGGCCTTGTGGAGGGCTCTGATGGAATCAAGGACCGGCTGGAGGCCTGCCCCGCAGACTTTACGGTAATGCTCTTCTGAGGCCCCCTTGAGGTCCACATTGGCCGCATCAAGAAAGTCCCCGGCAAGGGCTGCCGATTCGTCCGACATGTATCCGTTGGTGACAAAAACGTTGGATAGGCCTTCTTTTGCGGCATGGACTGCACAGTCCCGTGCGAACTCCATGAAGATAGTCGGTTCGGTGTAGGTATAGGAAATGGACGAGCAACCAGCCCTGATCGCCTCGTTTACCACATCCGCTGGCGTTGAATCGTCACCGGGTATGGGATCTATCAGGGGTGCCAGGACGCTGATCTGGTAATTCTGACAGTGTCTGCAGGCCAGGTTGCAACCTGCGGTGGCGATAGAATAGGAAAGTGTTCCGGGCTGAAAGTGGTAGAGGGGTTTTTTTTCTATGGGGTCGACGTTCCTGGCCACCAGTTTGCCGTAAACCAGTGTATACAGGGTGCCGTCACGGTTTTCGCGAACGCGGCAAATTCCCCTTTTCCCCTTCTTTATGGTGCAGTAATGGGCACATAGCCTGCACCTTGTACTGGAATCCGGGTTTTTGTCGTAAAGAATGGCTTCAAACTGGGATTGCTTCGACATGATCTACGGCCTCGCAATGACAAGCCGGCCTGGATTCTGGTTTAACCAGTTCAGGGTCTCTGGTTCCTAGCTGCAAGGCACTAGGTCCTAAGTGCTATGTTTTTACTTCGACACCTCGATACCTGGATACAGCCTTACTTCAAGCCGTGGGATCGATAACTTGCTTGCACTGAGGGCAGCGTATGCGGACCTTCTTTTTCGAGTACAGGCGTTTGGCCTCAATAAACCCGGAGGCATCGCAGCCGGGACAGGTGATCCTGATCCTGGCCTCACGGTCCATGGCCATGGTTTGGTCCTGGCTGTCAGTTGAAACAAGAGGGACATCTTCCGCCGGGGACCGCGGGAGCACTACCTGGATTATATGGCTTCCAATAGTAATTTTGTCGCCGTCCTGGAGAACAAACTCCTTGGTGAAGTGATCGTTGACAAAAATCCCGTTAAGACTGTCAAGGTCTCTGACGCTTACCCTCCCCTCCTTTTCCTCAATGACTGCATGCTGGCGGGATGCACCGGCATCTCCCAGTACAAGGTCGGCTTCGCTGCTTCGTCCGAGAATGAAGGGGAAGTGGTCCACGGTGACCCGCTTCAGTGTACGGACTTTGTCGCGAATAATGAGTTCCGGGAGGGGCTTTGTGAAGTATTTGTAAACGCCGCCGTGAAAATGGGCATCTCCCTCAAGGTAATCGGAAGCGGGAGTGGTGTTCATATCTTCGTAGATCCGAATTTGTGTCTGCTGCCCCCTGATCTGATAGACCTCAATTTTCTGAAAAAGATCCAGCCACTCCAGTCCCCCCGATGATTCGACGATCTGGTCGTAAAAGTACGCTTTCACCACCTTTCCCCCCTTGGCGAAAGCAAAGCTGAACCTTCCATCCTGGACCAGTGCAACCAGAGCGTCTTTACGGCCCTCCATGAGGTCAACAACCTGGTTTTCGATGCGGACAAATTCCGCTGATCCCTGCGTCTCGGGGTGGCATTCCTGCAGAACCAGGAGGGACTTGATGAGAATGGGATCCGTTTTCAAAAAATAAAGACGGACCTTGGGATGCTGAGCAAGGTATACAAAGAAATCCCTGATCGTTGTTGATTGTATATCCTTGGGGCCCGAGAAAGTACCTGCTGCGTAGGGTTTGCGCTGGAAGATGAGGAGGTAGCGTCTTTGCTCAATGTTCTCTTCTGTTGTCACACAATAACCGAATTCGAAATCGGCCAGGTCCCCCTCCCCTTTCAGGATCGAATCGAAAAGCGCAGGGTCAGGTGCTACTTCCTCAAGCTCAATGGAACCGAAGGGAAACGGTATTAAGATATCCTGCCTACCCATATTCAATCTCCTGGCATCGTGTCGAAAAATATAGACACGATTTGAATGTTTGACGAACTGTATTTACCGTACTTTATCTTGAGACATCCTTTTATGAGCCCTCAGGTGAATAAAAGGATGTTAGCCTACGAGGAGTTTGTTGACAAGGGTCAGGGCGAAACATAGAATCAGTTTGAGGTTTGGGGTTTAAGGTTGATGACTTCGCAAAAAGTCATCAACGCGCCCCGAGGGGGGCGCCCGAATCAATGACTGCGGGTGTAAGTCA
>JARGFZ010000028.1 GCA_029210965.1 bacterium
TAGGCAAAACCTCCATAAAAAGGTTGCCTGTATATTACCATAACAGCTACCCTGAACCCAATAAAACCAAGCATTTGGGCAACAGGCCGGCCTGTCCCCAAGGGTTCTCGATACACCGTTACAGGTTTTTCCTATCCCCTGTATCCCCTTCATCCCTGTTAAATCGAACGCTTTTACAGGAACTGCGACATTTCTCCTGCGTGCGGCGTCCTGCGTGCTGTGTACTCATCTAACCAGCGACAGCGGGTTTATAAAGGGATGGCCGCTGGCTGGCAAAATGACACGCCGCAGTGTGCCCCGATACCAGTTCCCGCAGCTCAGGCTCATGGTCCTTACAGAGCTGCTCCGCGTAGGGACAGCGGGTGTGAAATCGGCACCCGGAGGGAGGGTTGATGGGGCTTGGGACATCCCCTTTAAGGATGGTATGGGTTATCACCCGGTGGGGATCCGGCACCGGAGCGGCGCCCAGGAGGGCTTGAGTGTAAGGGTGAAGGGGGTTGTTGTAAAGGGTCTTTTTATCGCACAGTTCCACGATCTTACCAAGATACATCACCGCCACCCGATCCGAAATATGTTCCACAACAGAAAGGTCGTGGGAGATGAACAGGTAGGTGAGGTTGAACTCATCCTGCAGGTCCTGGAGCAGGTTGATCACCTGGGCCTGGATGGAGACGTCCAGCGCCGACACCGCCTCGTCGCAGATGATGAGTTTGGGATTTAGCGCCAGGGCCCTTGCCACGCCGATGCGCTGCCTTTGCCCGCCCGAGAACTGGTGGGGGTAGCGGCGCATGTGCTCACGGCGGAGGCCCACCACCTCCAGGAGTTTCTGGACACGATCCTCCCTTTCAGCCCTGCTCTTCACACCATGGACCACCAGGGGCTCTCCGATGATGTGGGCCACGCTTTTTCGAGGGTTGAGAGACGAGAATGGGTCCTGGAAGATGATCTGCATCTCCTCGCGCATGGACCTCATCTTTTCCGGCCCGTAGGCGAGGATATCCTCTCCCTCGAAAAGCACCTGACCGGAAGTAGGCTCTTCCAGCCTCAGGATAAGCCGGCCCAGGGTGGACTTGCCGCACCCCGACTCACCCACCAGCCCCAGGGTCTCCCCCGGCTGTATGGACAGGCTCACGCCGTCCACCGCGTGGACTCGGGCCATTTCACGCAGGAGTACGCCGCCCTTGACGGGGAAGTGCTTAACGAGGTCGCGTATTTCAACTAAAGGCGTATTCATAATTCCAAATTTCTGATTCCAAAGGTTGATAGAGTCGCAAAAAGTCCAATCCGGGACTTTTCGCTCCACGGAAAGGGAAAAGCATCGTTTTCCCTTTCCTTACAAATCAATGACTTACGGAGTGAGTCATTGATTTGGGCGCCCCGCGCGGGGCGCATTGATGACTTTTTGCGAAGTCATCAAAGGTTAAGGTGAACCGTGAAGAGTGAACGGTGAACCGGAAAAACTAACGCGGTTCATTGTTCACCATTTACTGTTCACGATTCACTGTTCACTGTTCACAGATTCTCAATTATTATAATTCCAGCACCTCACAAAATGTCCTGGATCTACCTCTATCATGGCAGGCAGCTTCTGTTCGCAGTCCGGTCTCACCTCCGGACACCGGTCGTAATAAGGACACCCCTCGGGAATATTGAACAGCGACGGAACGACCCCGGGGATGGTGGTGAGTCGCTCCTTTCCTTTGCTCAAAGCCGGTACGCTGGTCATAAGTCCCACTGTATAGGGGTGCTTCGGATTGTCGAACAGGTCGGTGACCGCGGCGTATTCCATCATTTTACCGGCGTACATGACCGCCACCCTCTGAGCCATCTCGGCGATGACGCTCAGGTCGTGGGTGATGAACAAAATGGAGGCGCCTGTTTTTTCCTTGAGATCGTTCATGAGGACCAGGATCTGGGCCTGGATGGTGACATCCAGGGCAGTGGTGGGTTCGTCGGCGATCATGAGCCTGGGGTTGCAGGCCAGGGCCATTGCGATCATAACCCGTTGGCGCATCCCCCCGCTCATCTTGTGAGGATGGTCTTTCACCCTTGTCCCCGGGTCCGGGATCCCCACCTGGCCGAACACCTCAACCACCTTCTCCATGGCCTCCCGGCGCTTTAACTTCTGGTGAAGCTCAATAACCTCGGCTACCTGGTCCCCCACCGTGTAGACAGGGTTAAGAGAACTCATGGGCTCCTGGAATATCATGGAGATACGGTTGCCCCGGATGCCCCTCATCTGTTTTTCGGTAAGCTTGAGAAGATCTACATCATCAAAGAGGATCTGCCCCCCGGAGATCCTTCCCGGCGGCTGGGGAACGAGGCGCATGATGGCCGAAGCCGTCACGCTCTTGCCGCATCCGGACTCCCCCACCAGACCCAGGGTCTCCCCCTGGGCGATGGTGAAGCTCACGTCGTCCACGGCACGGAGTGTGACACCCCGGACTTCGAACTGGACTTCGAGATTTTTTACATCAATTAAAGGGTTCACTGTCATGATCTCAAATCTCAGATCTCATATCTCAAAAAGGAACCTTAATAAATCTGGCCTCTCGCCCGCTCATCACGCCTAAGGCGTGATGAGCTCAAGACGCAGGACACAGAGAAGAACCTAAAGGAAATTAAATGGGTTTATTTTTCCTCTGCGAGCCCTGTGGCTCCCGCCATCGCCAGATATTATAGCGGGACAAGCTGCGTACCCTGCGGTAAATCAGCTCTTGATTTTTCGCCCAGTCGCTCAGTCTCCAAGTCGATGCGTTTTGTCGTCGGCTCTTTCCCCGTGTCTCCGCGTCACCGTATCCCCGTATCAAACGGTTTTCCCGCATTCACGCACACACACTCACGCACGCACGCACGAGCGGTCTTCAGTCCCTCAACCGTGGATCCAATGCATCGCGCAATCCATCCCCCAGCAGGTTGAATCCCAGCACTCCAAAGAGGATGGCGATACCCGGGAAGGTCATGACCCACCATGCCCTTAGGATCATGGAGCGGCCCATGGCAATCATGGCACCCCACTCAGGGATGGGCGGCTGTGCGCCCAGCCCCAGGAAGCTTAAACCCGCCGCGTCTAAAATAGCGGAGCCGAACCCCAGGGAAGCCTGAACGATAATAGGCGCCATGCAGTTGGGCAAAACTGTGTTGAAAAGGATGCGGCGGTTCCTTGCCCCTACGGCCCTTGCCGCCAACACATAATCCTTCTCGTTCTCTTCCAGAACGGAAGCCCGCACGATACGGGCGAAACGAGGGATACTGATGACCCCGATGGCTATCATGGCGTTTCTAAGGCCCGGCCCCAGGTAGGCTACAATGACGATGGCCAGAAGGATGCCTGGAAAAGCAAGGATAATGTCCATGATGCGCATAATGACGTTGTCGAGCCACCCCCCGAAGTACCCCGCAATTGCCCCGAATAAGGTCCCGAGGATGAGGGCGATCCCCACGCTGACAAGGCCCACAATGAGGGACACCCTGGCTCCGAAAATGAGACGTGAAAGCATGTCGCGTCCCAGGTCATCAGTGCCCAGGATGTTTTTCCCGGAGCCTCCATCCTCCCACATGGGCGGAATGAGCTGATCGTAAAGAGCGTTCTCCACTGGAGAATGAGGTGAGATCAAGGGAGCGAACAGGGCCAGGAATACGAAAACGGAGATGATAACAAGCCCCGCCACACCCGTTTTATTTTTGAGCAGCTTTTCCAGCTGATCAAAGAAGGGATGACGCGTTTCGGAATCTGTCCACCTGTTAAGTAGTTTGATCATGGCCGGGCCTATTTCACCGAAATTCTTGGATTGATGACAGCGTAAAGGATATCAACCAGAGTGTTGACCACAACGAAAACGGTTGCCACCAGCATGGTGCCACCCTGTATAACCATATAGTCTCTCTTGACCACTCCCTCGTAGATCCACTTGCCCACCCCGGGCCAGGAGAATACATGCTCGGTCAGGATGGCCCCCCCCAGGAGGATCCCGAACTGCAGGCCGATGACGGTGATCACCGGAATGAGACTGTTTCTAAGGGCGTGCTTGAGCACCACTTTAGTCTCACTCAACCCCTTGGCCCGGGCCGTCTTGATGTAATCCTGGCGCAGGACCTCCAGCATGGAGGAGCGGGTCATGCGGGCTATGATGGCCATGGGGATGGTTGAAAGGGCGACAGCAGGAAGAGCCAGATGTTGGAGGACATCCCAGAAGGCCTTCCAGTTACGGGTGATAATGGCGTCGAGCACGTAAAAGTTGGTGATGACTTCCAGTTCCGTGTTCACTCCAATGCGTCCTGAAACGGGGAACCACCCCAGATGGAGGGAGAACACGAGCATGAGCATGAGCCCCAGCCAGAACACCGGCATACTGACCCCTATGAGGGAGCCAACCATGCTCAGGTAATCGAAAATGGAGTACTGTCTCGACGCCGACACGATCCCCAGAGTGACCCCGAAGAGACATGCCAGAAACAGAGCGGCCAGGCTCAATTCAATTGTGGCGGGGAAACGTTCCTTGATCTCCACGATGACCTTCTGGCGGGTCCAGATCGTCTCCCCCAGGTCGAACTTGATCAGCCTCTTGAGGAATAATCCATACTGGACGTGAAGGGGTTCGTTGAGACCAAGGTACTCCCGCATGGCCTCCAGGGATTCCACCGTGGCCCGCTCCCCCAGGAGCAGCTCAGCCGGATCGCCTGGTGTGATGGACAGGAGGAGGAACACAACGATGGAGACACCCAGGAGGGTGGGGATGATGGTGAGGCTGCGGCGAATGATGAAACCGAGCATGGCTCCTCGCTACGACAGCTTCGCCCGGAGCTCGGGCAGTCCAAAGTCCAATGTCCAACGTCCAAAGTAAAAACCGGTCTTGAAACTGAAACTTGAATTTCGAATTGTCTTAACCATCATAGCCCAGGTACCAAAGCACTACCAAGCCTGAAGGCAAAAAAAGGGAGGGGGAAATACTCCCCCTCCCTTTTTCGTTCAGGCCGTTAGTTCTTCCACACGTTCTTCATGCGGACAGAAGCGGTGGGGTGAAGTTTGAAGTTCATGACGTTATTGCGCATGGGCCAGATAACGGTGGAGTGAGCTACCGTGAGGACCGCCACATCATCGAACATGACCTGCTGGGCCTCTTTGTAGATCTGGGCCCGCTTGGCCTGATCAATGGTAGTCTTACCCATGAGCATGAGCTCGTGATAGCGCTCGCTCTTATACTGGGTCCGGATCGCCGGGGAGGCCAGGCCGTCGAAGAGCACTGCCAGGAAGTTGTCGGGGTCGCCGTTGTCACCGGTCCAGCCCAGTTGGAACAGATCCATGTCTTCCGGCTGCTCCCGCTGGCGCTTCAGGTAGGTTCCCCAGTCGTAGCTGGTGACGTTGGCCATGATCCCGATCTTGGCAAGGTCGCCGATCATGGCGATACCCACCTTCAGGCCTTCCGGGTTGTAAGGCCTTGGAACAGGCATGGACCAGAGTTTGATCTCAGGAAGCCCCTTGCCCTCCGGATACCCGGCCTCAGCCAGCTCCTTCTTGGCCAGTTCCACATCATAGGCGTAGCCTGGGACGTCGTCGTTATAACCCCACATGGTGGGCGGGATGCCGTTCTTGGCCAGCTGTCCCATCCCCTGGTAGATATTGTCAACAATAGCCTGGCGATTGATAGCGTGGGCCACCGCCCTGCGCAGGTGGATGTTCTGCCACAGCGCCTTGGTATGGTTAAAGCCGAGGTAACCTACGTTCATTCCAGGCTGCTCCACAAGCTTGATGTTCTCGTCCTTCCTGGCCATATCTATGTCAGCCGGGTTGGGGAACTGGCAAATATCGATGTTGCCCACTTTGAGCTCTAAAAACCGAACCGAATTCTCGGGAATGGCCCGGAAGACCACCTTGTCGAGATACGGCCCGCCGTTGGACTTGTCCCAGTAATCGGCAAACTTCTCAAGAGTGATGCTGTCGTCAGCCACCCACTTGACGAACTTGAAGGGACCGGTGCCCACCGGGTTACGCACGTAGGCCTTGGGGTCCTTTAAAAATGCCGTGGGGCTGATGATGCTGGCAAAGTCCATCCCCACATTGGCGATAAAGGGAGCTTCCACCCTCTTGAGGTTGAACACGACAGTGTACTCACCGGTGGCCTCGATAGAGTCCACCGTGTCGTCCATCTCCATGGACACCCAGTACTCAGGCGGCCTCTCCTGCGGCGGAACATCAAACCCATCGCCGAAGAACTTGAGGTTTCGATCCTTCATCATGCGGCCGATGGAGAAGACCACAGCGTTGGCGTTAAAGGGGGTCCCGTCGTGGAATTTCACACCTTCCCGCAGCTGGAATGTGTAGGTCTTGCCATCCTCAGCGATCACCCACGACTTGGCCAGCCCCGGTTCGACGTCGGTGGTTTCGTCCTTGTAGGCGACAAGCTGCTCGTAGACATTGTCGCACACCATGAAGGAGTTCCCGTCCGTCTCGTAGGCCGGGTCCAGGCCCACCGAGTCGCCGCCCCTGCCGAAAACAATGGTCCCGCCTTCTTTTGGTCCATCTGCGGAAGTCGCCATGGGCGTCTCCTGCTTGGGAGCCTCTTCTTTCTTCGCGCAGCCTCCGAACACGAAGGCCATGCAAAGGACCAGGGTAAATACCAACATTCTCCTAGGCATACATCCTCCCTCCTGCTTCATGGTAGTTAGTCAAATAGACCACCCTGCGACACACAACCGCACCATGCCGCCAACGACTCTGAAATATATTAGCTGCAATCTCCCCACCGGAAGGTTCAGGCATATTACTTACATTCCAGTATAACCGATGATAGGCCTTGTTAAAGTTTTTTTTCAAAGATGAAGAAAGAAAATAGCGGTGCGGGTAAGGGCAGTCCAAAACCCAAAGTCCAAAGGAGAAGCAGGGCAAAGTGCGTAAGTACAGGAGTCAGGAGCCGGGAGCCAGGAGAAGATCAAAAGCTTTAACGCAGGGTTACGCCCTTCGACAAGCTCAGGGCAGGCAGTTTAGCTATTTGAAGGCCGCACCGCAGGGTTTCGCAGGGTAAAATCAGAATCTGGGTTAAAATCGTTTGTCATTCCGGGCCATATATTAACCCTGCTTCCTTATTTTTCCTCCCCCTTGAGGGGGGAGGACCGAGGTGGGGGTGAAAGTAACTGACCAGGAATCCAGCTGAGTTTGTCATTGCGAGGCCAAAGATTGAGCCGAAGCAATCAATTATCGGGATTGCTTCACATGGCTCACAGTTCGCAATGACAAACACACCTTGAATCCTGGTTAAACCCAGATGTTATTTTCAGAATGAAAATATAGTTGACTTACGCATAACTTACGCATATCCTTAAATCAGGGAGACAGAAGCCAGGAGCCAGAATTAATGAAACTTCTGGGTCCGGTGGCACGGCTGAAGGTTTTCTTCTGGCTACTGGCTGCTGACTCCTGAATTCTTTTTTGGAGGTACCCATGACCCCTTTAACCCCCAAACAGAAAAAGTTCCTCGACTTCGTCATCGAGCACACGGAGCGGGAAGGATACTCCCCTTCCCAGACCGAGATCGCCCGCGCTCTGGGGTTCAAATCCCTGGGCACGGTTCAGAATTATCTGACCCGCCTGGAGCGAGAGGGGTTCATAGAAAAGGACTGGAACGCGCGCCGCAGCATCAGGGTACTACTTCCCGAAGGTTACGGGTTCCAGCTTCCTCTTGCGGGTATCGTCTCGGCGGGCAGCCCCATAGAGGCCATCGAAACTTCTGACACCATCCCGGTGCCCCCAACCATGGCCGATGAGGGGAACTTCGTTCTGCGGGTTGAGGGGAACTCCATGGTAGAGGATGGGATCCTGAATGGGGACTACGTTGTAGTCCGTAAACAGAGCTACGCCGAAAGAGGACAGACGGTAGTGGCTCTCATTGACAACGAAGCCACCGTCAAACGTTTTTACAAAAAGATCGACCGCATCGAACTGCACCCCGCCAACGCGGCTATGAAGCCGATCATTGTTGAGAAGACGGCAGAGTTCTCCATTCTCGGGGTGGTCGTTGGAGTCATACGTTACTTGAAGTGAAGATCGACCTGAAACGGTGAAATCACGCCTTTGGCGTGACAAGCTGAGTATGGGGGAGAAACGGAGAAAACCCGCTCGACGGCGATTTGTTGATCTATTTATGACAAGCCCTTTAAACGCGAAGCACATAATTTCAGCAGGATATTAATTGAGCTATACGAAGGACAGTATGAATGGATTTGAAGTGAGCGTCTGGTTTTTCCCCGACACCCCGTTTCCCCGATACCCCGTTTCGTAAAATGTCTCGGCGCAGGATTCCCAGGACAAATCTATGGACCGAGACATTTTACACATTTTCATTCCTGCGTTTCCCATAGCATTAGCCCGCGTTTCCGACCCTTCTCTTCGCAGCCGCCCCATAGCAGTAGCCCCGGGCCATTCCGAGCGAGCACTCATCCAGCACCTTTCCATAGAAGCTCGCTCCGAGGGGTTGTTAGAGGGGATGCCCCTTTTCAAAGCCAGGCGCATGTGTCCGTCTCTCATCATCCTCCCCCCCGACCCGAGAAGGGTTTCAAGCGGCAACCGAGCTCTCGCCAAGCTGACACGGGAATACTCACCTGTCTGGGAACCTTCCTCAACAGGACGAATATATCTTGACCTCACCGGCTCAGCCCGCCTGTTCGGCCCGGGTCGTGACGCGGCTCTCAAACTGGAGCGGGATCTCACCAAACGCTTGAACCTCACCGGCTGGGTCGGAGTGGCCGGGAACAAACTGGTGTCCAGGATCGCGGCGGGATATCTTCCCAAACCAGGCGTCTGTGATGTCCTGCGCGGAAGCGAGGCCGGATTCATCGCCCCCCTGCCGGTAACGGTCATTCCCGGTATAGGAGAGATCCGGCAGCGGATCCTGCTGGGCGATCTTAACCTCAGCCTCGTCGGACAGATCGCCTCCCTCACCCTGCCCCAGCTTTCTCTTCCCTTCGGCTCCTTCGCGCCGCTGCTTTTTCACAGGGCAAGAGGGATCGACCCCTCTTTGGTCCTGCCCCCTCGCCGGACCCCGAAAGTATCCCGCGAGAGCCTCCTCCATGAGGGTGTGAATGACGACACTATCCTTCTTGCGGAACTGTATCGCCTGGTGGAGGAGTGCGGACTGTGCCTGCGAAGCAAAGAAAAAGCCGCCACCAGACTTACCCTTACCATCACTCATTCTGACGGCCTGTCCAGGCAAAGGACCATCTCTCTCAAGGATCCCGTCCACCGGGACGCACAGATCTTCCCTCTTGTGGAAAGGCTCTTCGGTGAGGCCAGTATGCGACGGGTGGGCATCAAGTGGATGTGTCTTGTGTGCGAAGGTCTTACCGAACCCAGGGGCCAGTTAGAGATGTTCGCGGGCACGGAAGAATCAGGCATGGAAGGCACCCTCCAGGACGCCATGGACGCGGTCAGGGGAAGATACGGGCTTTCGGCAGTCAAACTCGGCAGAACGATGACTGCCGAAAGAGTGCAAAGTGCAGAGTTCTGAACTTCAAACCTCAAACTTCAAACCTCAAACACAAAGTCGGTTATGATCACCATGACCGACTTCGTCCCCCTTCACGTCCACTCCTCCTTTTCCCCGGCATGGGGGCTTCACCATCCCGAGAAGCTGTGCCTTGCAGCCAGGAAGATGGGTATTAGCCGCATGGCGCTGACAGACCGTAACGGCTTGTACGGAATACCGCACTTTATCCAGTGTGCACGGGAAGCGGGGATCGAACCTGTCATCGGGACTGAAACTGTCACCGAAAAACATCGCGCGGTGCTACTCGTCCGGGATCAGACCGGATATGAGAACCTGTGCCGCCTTCTGTCCGACCTTCACTGTCGGGAAGATTTCGATCTCCCATCAAGCATCGCCCGGCATCGTGACGGGTTGTGCGTTCTCACTGACGATGCCAGAGTCCTGAGGTTTCTGAAGAAAATTTCACCGGAAGATCTTTTCGTGGAGCTCTCGCCTGGGCACCAGATGCACCGCGCCCTGGCCCTGGCCCGCGACACAGGTCTTCCCCCTGTGGCCACAACAAGAGCCCTTCTTCTGAAGCTGGAGGACCACGCCCTGCACCAGGTGCTCCGGGCCATCCATCTGAACACCAGGCTGTCTCGACTGGCACCCGCAGACACCGCCGGTGAAAGAGATCTCCTCCTCACCCCGGAGCGTGTCGCTAACCACTTTCCCCATTGTCCCGAGGCCGTGGAAAACACGATCCTGGTTTCGGATCACTGCCGAACCGACTGGAACTACTCCGGCTTTGTCTTTCCTTCCTTTGATGGAATGGGGAATGCAGAGGCTTATGAAACCCTTCGTCAAAGGGCACTTGCGGGAGCTGTGTGGCGCTATGGCCGGATCACCTCAAAACTGCAGCAGCGTTTTGACAAAGAGCTTTTTCTCATCCGGGATAAGGGCTTTGCACACTACTTTCTGGTGGTGGAGGAACTGGCAAAGCGCTCAGAGCACACCTGCGGACGGGGCAGCGCCGCAGCATCCCTGGTAGCCTACTGCCTCGGGATCACCCACGTTGATCCCATGAAGCACAACCTGTTTTTCGAACGATTCCTCAACGAGGGACGACTGGACCCGCCGGACATTGACGTGGATTTTCCGTGGGACGAACGGGATGAGATCCTGGATTACGCCTTCGCCCGCTACGGATCCAGGCGTACCGCCATGGTGGCCAACCAGGTGAGTTTTCGTGCCCGAGGTGCGGTGCGTGAGGTCGCCAAGGTGTTCGGTATTCCCGCAGCGGACATCAAGGCTTTTACTCATCGTCTTTCCGGATTCGGGCGTGCTGTAAAAACAGGGGACAGGGTCCACAACCACCCCCTTTTCTCCGGGGAGAAACTCGACGAACGGTGGCAGGAGATCATAAACATAGCATCAAAACTCGACGGCCAGCTTCGCCACCTCTCCCTTCACTGCGGGGGGCTGATTGTGGTTCCTGATGAGATCCGGCGCTACGTGCCCGTACAGGTTTCTGCAAAGGGACTGCCTGTCATCCAGTGGGAGAAAGATCAAACCGAAAACGCCGGCCTGGTCAAGATCGACATCCTGGGGAACCGATCCCTGGCTGTCATCCGCGACGCTATAACGGCAGTGAAAAGCAACACCGGCACCGAGATCGACTACGCCCGTTTCAGGCCTCTTGAAGACGACAACACCCGGATTCTCATCAGGAAAGGGAGGACCATGGGATGCTTCTATATAGAATCTCCTGCCACCCGCCAACTGCTGGCCCGAATGTGGGGTTCCGATCCGCATCCCCGAACAGTTGAGTGCGACCTGTTCGAGCACCTGGTAATGGCCTCCTCCATCATACGTCCGGCGGCCAACAACTTTATCCGGGAGTTCGTGGCCCGTATGCGCGGCAAGCCGTGGCAATCTCTTCACCCCCTTCTGGACGATGTCCTGGCCGAGACTTACGGCATCGCCATCTACCAGGAACAGATCACACAAATGGCCATGGTGCTTGCGGGATTTTCCGCTTTCGAGGGGGACCAGCTGCGCAAGATCGTCACGAAAAAGAACCGCTCGAAGAAACTCGAAGACCTTAAGACCCTCTTCATGGATGGTTGTGCGAAGCACAATATCAGCAAAGAGACCTCGTCTCTTTGCTGGGAGCAGATCCAGTCCTTTTCCGGATACTCCTTCTGCAAGCCCCACTCCGCGTCCTATGCTCTGGTGAGCTGCAAGGCGGCCTGGCTCAAGGCAAACTACCCGGCCGAATTCATGGCAGCGGTGATCTCCAACCAGGGGGGATTCTATTCTGCCTTCGCCTACCTGACGGAAGCCCGGCGTATGGGGATCC
The DNA here is from genome assembly GCA_029210965.1 of bacterium. Classification (NCBI taxonomy): domain Bacteria; species bacterium. The sequence goes on from JARGFZ010000028.1 coordinate 11,821, forward strand.
GGACATTACCGCCTGACATTAACGAGAGCCGGCGGCACTACACCGGACAGGGACAGGAGATAAGGATCGGTTACATGCAGATCCAGGGTCTATCGGGCAGGTGCTGCGAAGCTCTACTTCATGAACGGAACAAAAATGGGGCGTATTCCAGTTTCGCTGACTTTCTGAACCGCACCCGGCTTGACCAGTCTGACGTTCGCCTCATTATTCGGGCTGGATGTTTTGACTCCATTGAAGGCCTCGCGCGGCGGCCGGCCCTCCAGTGGGAACTTCTGGCGGCCCATCGGCAAAGGGAAACAGGTGGGACCCTTTCCCTTTTCAATGACGGACCGGTCAACCTTCCCGAAACCCTCCCCTATGACGAAAAAACGGTTCTGAATCAGGAGATCGACACTCTGGGTATGCTGGCCTCCCGCCATCCCCTTACCTTGTACAGAGAGGTTCTCAGCCGTGTGAACACAGTTTCCGCCGATGAGATAGGAACGCACGTGGGGAAAACAGTCACCATGGCAGGGTGGTGGATCACAGGTAAACCTGTAAGCACAAGGCACGGCGAGCCCATGGAGTTTGTCACCTTCGAGGATACCACCGCCACTTTCGAGACCACATTTTTTCCCCGGGCTTATGCCCGCTTTTGCCGGAAGCTGACACGTCACCGACCCTACCTGCTCAGGGGGAAGGTGGAGGAGGAGTTCGGGGTGGCAACGCTGAACGTCCAGTGGGTGGGGGACATAGATAGTGCCGAGGGCGCAGGGCGAAAGAAACCGCCCGACTGAGCGACTGAGCAAGAATTATCGCTGACAGCAGCGTGCACGCAAAATCCTCCCATATTTCAGAACCACTACTTCACTGTACTCATTCTATGGTAATGTTTTGAGATATCAGGGGAGTGGGTAAGATCCATGATCAATAATCCGTTATCAGTAGTCAATTATTAGTGATCGATGAACGAACATCCGCAATTCGTGATTCGGAATAATCTTGATAAAGTCGCAAAAAGTCCAATCCGGGACTTTTCGCTCCACGGAAAGGGAAAAGCGTCGTTTTCCCTTTCCTTACAAATCACTGACTTACAGTGAGAGTCATTGATTTGGGCGCCCCGCGCGGGGCGCATTGATGGACTTTTTGCGAGTCCATCAATCTTTATCACTTAAGCGTCTTATTATCCTAGACCTTGGACCTGAGATGTGAGATTTGAGATTTTCCTTTTGAAAGGGGGTAAACAGTGGAACAGTTTATTGAAAAAGCCATCGAGTGGGCCAGCAGTTCAGGGATCTCGGCCGCCACCGGACTCCTCATCCTTATTTTGGGGGTCTGGGGCGCAAGGTTAGTAAGAGGAGGCACTCGCAAGGTTCTGATCAAGCGGCAAATGGAGCCCACTCTGGTCAAGTTCGGATCCAACTTTCTTTACGGAGCGCTTGTCATATTTGTAGTCACGGCGGCCCTCAGCAACCTGGGGATCCAGACCACCTCCATCATCGCAGTACTGGGCGCCGCTGGCCTGGCTGTTGGGCTCGCTCTTCAAAGTTCCCTGTCCAACTTCGCTGCGGGGATCATGATCCTTATCTTTCATCCGTTTAAGGTCGGAGACTTCATCGACGGGGGCGGAGTGATGGGCACAGTGGAGGAACTGGGAGTGTTCATTTCGCGGCTCAGGACTCCGGACAACAAAGTTATCTTTGTTCCCAACGGCAAACTGGCAGGTGACAACATCACCAACTTCACAAAGAATGAGAACCGGCGTATGGACCTGGTGGTGGGGGTCGGTTACAAGGAGGATGTGCGCAGGGTAAAGAAAGTCCTTGAGGGCATAATCAGTGAGGAAGAACGTTTCCTCACAGATCCGGCGCCCAAGGTGGCGGTGCTGGAACTTGCCGACAGCAGTGTTAACTTCGCCTTTCGTCCGTGGGTGCCGACGAATCTGTACTGGGATGTCTACTTCGACACCATGGAGAAGATCAAGCTGCGCCTGGATGAAGAGGGCATCCAGATCCCGTTTCCGCAGAGGGATGTGCATATTCATCAAGCAACCGAAGTTACCGCCGCCTGATGAAGAATGTAGAATGCAGAATGTAGAACGTAGAACAAAACCCAAAGCTGTTTAAACGCAGAGTGCGCGAAGAGGCGCAGGGAAGTTCTTGGATATAGGGTTTTGGATCAAAAGTACGGGCCCGGCTTTCGCCGGGCCCGTGTTTATACCGTTCACGGTTAACGATTCACTGTTCACCGTTAACTTACTTATTTCCTTTCACTTTCTGAAATCATCCTCCCAGCTTGGTGCTTGATCTCCACGAGGTCCTTCTTCATCTCAGCCAGACCGTACCAGGTCACGTAGTCCGGGTTCATATGGAACGCACCCTGGAACGCCCGCATGCGATGCTCAAGGAACATGACGTACAGCGTCTGCTCGATGGGGGTCATGGCATCGTAGAAGGCCAGCAGGTCCGGGTAGGCAACCTTGCCCTCCTCAGGCCTGAGGATACCCTTTCCGTAAAGGTCAGCCACGATTGTTATTGCCTCGGCCATCAGCTTGTCGGCTTCCTTGATCATCTGATCGGCGCCGCCAAGGTTGGTCAGGGCATATTTTCTGCTGTGACATTTACTGCAGGTGTCCACCATCTTATCCCGTTCAGCCTGCCACTCCTCAGCGGAGAGCCTTGCGACCTTCCCCGCCTTTACCACATCAAGTCTTGCTGTGGGGTTCCCCTCGGGGTCCAGAATGTGGAGTCCCTTTAAGATCGTTGTTCTGTACCCCATCCACTCCTCATCGGGTTCCGGAAGTCTGAGAGCCATGAAGCCCCAGGAGGTCATGACCCTGTGATCGCCGTCCTGCATGTGACATGTCTGGCACTTGGGAGCACGCGCCGATCCATCTCCTTCTGTCAGGTTAATAACCCCGTGTTTTGAGGAGGACCACATTTCCCACTGCGGGTGATCGAACCCCATGTGACAGGTCCGACACGCTTCCGGCTTTAGTGCCTCGGCTTTTGAGAACTTGTGACGTGTGTGGCACGAATCGCACGGGGATCCGTACCTGTAATCGGCTCGAGTAGCTTCATCCCTGACACCAACCTTGTGACAGCCTCCACACCCTTTGAGCCCCTGGATGTAAACGTGAGGCTGGAAACCGGTCTTAGGCATGGCATCCATTGCGATCCAGGCCAGACTGTGTTTCCCGTCCATGTACTGGGCCAGTTTTTCATCGTGGCACTCGCCGCAGGTCTGTTCGGTGGGGAGCTGTACATTTGCCACATCGGATTCGGACATGTGACCCTCACCATGGCAGTTGGAGCAATCGAGGCCGGACTTACCCATCTCGCCGCTGAGAAAATCCTTCACAATGTTAGGAGTAATCTTTTCATGGCAATCCATACAGGCACTGGCCGCCGAAGCGACCAGGGGAAGCGCTACGAGGAGCGCTACTGTGCCCAGGATCACAAACATGGAACGCCGGATCTTCATTCACTATCTCCTTTCAGGTGTGCCGGTCCGAAATGCCGGCAATGTGCAGTTGGAAGTTAACAGCTTACAATTAAGTCATTGATATTTCCCAACATCAAAACCCCGACCCTCATTTTGGCCTGGCGATCAGAAACGGTAATGCAAAAATGGATGGGTAGTGGATCGGATAAACCAGGATGATGGCTCCCAGGTTATCTCTTACGATTACTGTTGACTGCCAAGCTTAAACTGTTCACTTTTCCAAACCTTGACATAAGTCAATAAAACTTGTTTCACTCGCTGCGAAATCCAATGAGCTCCATAATGGAACCACACATTAAGGAAGTATAGCAGACATGAAGCAAGGAACACTTAAAGCCGACATTCTACTCCTCATCACGGCCGCCATCTGGGGTTTTGCCTTCGTGGCCCAGAGGGTGGGGATGGAACATATCGGTCCCTTTCTGTTTAACGGAATACGGTTTGCTCTCGGCAGCCTGTCCCTCCTTCCACTGATCTACTTTGGCCTGGGCAACGGAAAATCCCGATCAGCGCCCCCTGTTTCCATCAGGACCAGGACCAAGATCGTGGGATCAGTTCTCTCGGGTCTGGTACTCTTTGGCGGCGCGTCTCTTCAGCAGATGGGGATCGTCTACACCTCAGCCGGAAAAGCCGGATTCATCACCGGGCTTTATGTCATCCTCGTTCCTATCATCGGGCTGAGGTTGAGGCGAAAAGCCTCAACCGGAACATGGATCGGAGCCATTCTGGCTGCTGCAGGCCTTTATCTTCTGAGCGTCACCGAGCAGTTCACCATCGCCAAAGGGGATTTCCTGGTCCTTTTGAGCGCTTTCATGTGGGCCGCTCACGTCCTCTGGATCAGCTGGCTTTCCCCTCGTATGAACCCGATCATTCTGGCTTCATCACAGTTCGCCATCTGCTCTGTTTTCAGCTTCCTTACCGCCTACGCACTGGAACCGATCGTGCTAAGTTCCATCCTCGCTGCGACAGTCCCCATTTTTTACGGTGGACTTTGCTCCGTAGGGATCGCCTACACCCTCCAGGTGGTGGCCCAGAGGGACGCTCACCCGGCCCACGCCTCCATCCTCCTGAGCATGGAGGGGGCTTTCGCTGTCCTCGGTGGCTGGCTGATGCTCAATGAAAGTCTATCTGCAAGAGGTCTAACCGGATGCGCTTTGATGCTTTCCGGGATGCTGCTATCCCAATTATGGGAACACACACGGATCTTGAAGTAAACCAGGACGCGGAGACGCGAGAAAGAGCGGAATCTAAGTATCCAGGTGTCGAGGTATCGAGGTAAAACCTTCATTCCTTAGTCATTCCGGCATCAAATAGTCCCATTCCTTACTCTTCTTCCCCTTTGAGGGGGGAAGACCAGATGGGGGTGAAAAGATCCATCCGGAATCCAGTCGTATTTTTATAAAGAACTATCAGAGCTTTCACCACAGGGTTCACAGGGTGACACAGGGTTAAACCATTGATATGGAGAGACAACGGTTTCTATAGAAGCGTTTAAAGCTTCAAGGGAGAGTTAACACTTGTTTCGGTTTTGGAGGGACACGTTGACTTGGCGGGCAGTGCTGAACTTTTTCTTCTACTTCTACTTCTACAAGAATATCACAGCAAGGGCTATGGGGATGGCGACGCCGATGCCGGTGAGCCAGGCGCCGCGCCCCGTTATCCCTTTCCTGCCTGTCAGAACAAAAAGGCCGGTAAGGGAGAGCAGACCGAAAGCCACGGCATAGATATCAGCCATCCAGGTCCAGAGTTTTCCCGCCCGGTTAAGGTGCAGGTCGTTCATGCCCTTAAGGATCGGGCGTTCGGCAACCTTTTCATACATCGCCGACCCCTCTTTAAGATCCACCTCCACTACGCTGCCGGCAACAAAGATATGCAAGGAATCGGAATCGGGCTGAAAAACAGCGTCATAGGGCCTGGATTCTCCAATGTTATCCAGGACGGCCTGCACCCCAGGTGGAGTCAAGGCATTGGCTGCAACCTCCGGAGGAAGTTTGAACTGCTCCTGTACTATCTTGTAGTTGGAGTTGAATCCGTGGATGTGGTTCAAGAGCACCCCGGATATGAGGATTAAAAGCATTGTTACCAATCCTCAATTCTCAATCCTTAATCCGGAATTGGTTATTGAATCACTGCACCGGTGGCGTAGCTCTGGTACAAAACAGTGGGGCCTGTAACGGTGGAGGGGTCGAATTTTATGCCGCTTTCCTGCGCCTGGTGCCTGGCAAATTCAAAGGCCTGCTCTTTGGTCATCCGGATCTCCTGGACCTTGCCCTGTACAGCGGCCTTCTGACCTCTGGCCGTAATGGGAAATACTATTTCACCATCTGCGACCTTGATCCTGAGGGTCTCAAAAGCACGATCGCTGGCAATGGACATCCAGCAACCACGCCGCGAGCACACATCTACAATGAGACCCTCTACCTTGATCGTTTTTCCGACATAACTCGCCGGGGTATCATAGATGGCTGATATGAGAGTGGTATCTTTGATGTCCGGTGCCTGACCGTAAACTGCTTCCTGGGCATAGAGAATAACGGGGATGAGGGCGAGGGCCGCAACAATGCCCATGATAATAAACGGAATAAATCTTTCTCTGTCGAAACTCAAGTTTCTCTCCTTGTGGGGCATTTCAGAGATTCCACTGAAATATCAATGGATTCAAAAGCGTTGGTTTATCGCACAATAAACAGAAGCAGTCAAGCACGACAATCTGATCAACCGGAGAGGGCATAATGAACCACCAAAAGCAGCTTTAACCAGGTATTTTCCCGGATAACAGTTTTTACTGTTCTTTTACGGCATCCAGTCTGGACCGGACTTTGCGGTGGCTACCGTACCCTACAACCTGCTGGGGCACGTATCGGCCCTGATCTTTGTGTGCCTCTACTACCTGGGATCCAGGGACTCCACTGTTGGCTCCACCCTTTTCGCCTCCATCTGCGCCCTGGGTGGTTACGCTGCTACAGCGTGGGGATTGAGCAGCATGAAGCCATCCCTTTTATCCGCAGCTGCCGTATCCTTTGTTACTATCGCTATTTTCTCATTTATTTTCAGTGGAATCCCTGACACGACCATCGACAGACCGGTCCATTATACACCGGGTATGGTCATTTTCCGGATACTGATTTCCACCGTCATGGTCCTCGCCATCACCGGCCTTGCCCGGAGCGTAGGCACAAGCTGGGCAGGCCTGTTTTCTGCCTTCCCCCTGGTTGTCTTTCCCCTTCTGGTCCTTATCCACCTGAACTACGGAGCCCAACGAGCCCACACTGTACTGAAGAGTTTTCCCAGGGGGCTCTGGACGGTTCTTGTATACTCAATCACGATCTCTTTGACATATGGTCGCTACGGAGTTTTCCTGGGGACAACCATCGGGTATCTGGCAGCCACAACTGTACTGTTGGCGATCAACTGGAGAGTATTCTTCGAGAGCAAAAGCATCACTGTGAGCCTGGACAAGGTTTTGAAAGAAGCGAAGCTATAATCAGGGAGCAGGAAGGCCAATTGATACGGTGACTCGGAGATGGGGCGACGCGGGGAGGGGAAACTTATATCGGGGAAAGGGCCATTAATTTTGACCCGAAATCATTTAAGAATTCGAATCACGAATTACGGGTCACGGCTTTCCCTGAGATTTGAGATGTGAAATTTGAGATTATCAGGCTCTATCCGGATTCGGTCCCATCTCTATCTGGCACCTCGCCCCTTGGGCTGATATAGTCAGCAAATCGTTAACCACAGTTAAATGCAAGTATGAGCTTTTATTACTGGCTACTGGATTCTGAATTCTGGATTCTGGCTCCTGGAGGTTTTTTCATAAAATACCGTACGTTAGGAAAGAGCGGGGTCGAGGTTTCAGTCCTGGGGTTCGGCTGCATGCGGCTGCCGATCCAAAGAGGAGCCGAAAGCGAGGCCGATATTTTCAACCCTGAAAAGCCCGTCGATGTCCACGAGGCTACGAGGATGGTCGAATACGCCGTTAACCACGGCGTGAACTGTTTCGACACGGCTTACGGTTATCATGGCGGGCAGAGCGAGACCTTTCTCGGAAAGGCCATCGCTCCTTACCGTAAAGATGTTCTCATCGCCAGCAAGCTTCCGGTGTGGATGGTCCAGTCGGCTGACGACTTTGATCGAATCCTGGATGAGCAGCTCCAGCGCCTTGATATGGAGTACCTGGATTTTTACCTGCTCCACGGCCTGGCTCGCCACCTCTGGGAACCTGCCCGGGAGATGGGAGCCCTGAAGTTCCTGGACAGGATTTTGGCGGATGGGCGTGTGAAACACGTGGGGTTTTCCTTTCACGACGACATCAAGATCTTCAAGGAGATCGTCGACTCCTACGAATGGGAGATGTACCAGATCCAGTACAACTATTATGACGAAAACTACCAGGCGGGAAAGGAGGGCCTCAAATACGCTGCAGAGCGAAATATAGGGGTCATCGCAATGGAACCTCTCCGGGGTGGAAAGATCGTCGATCCCATCCCTGATAAGATCCAGGAGGTATGGGATTCAGCCCCCGTCAGAAGATCTGCCGTTGAGTGGGCATTTCGGTGGCTCTGGGACCAGCCCGACGTAACCATGGCCCTCTCCGGAATGAGCAATATGGCCCAGGTTTTCCAGAATGCGGAATGTAGAACGCAGAATTGGATCAAAATCTTAATTACCACAGAACAGGACCTGCATCAGGCGAGTTTAACAGGGATAGAAGGGATACAGGGGATAGGAAAAACCTGTAACCGGGCATCGGTGTATCGGGGAAAGAGCACAAACGAAGGGATAAATCGGTTGTGAAAAGGCATTGGGATCTGGATGTTGGACTGTTTTTTCCTGCACCCTGCACTTTGCACACTGCACTGATTCTCCCATCCCTTTCATCCCCTTCATCCCTGTTAGAACTACTTCATTATCAGCTTTTTGAGATCTGAGATAAAAAGCCCGACCTTACGGCCGGGCTTTTTCCTGTTCACGGTTCACGGATCACGGATCACGTTTCACCCATGAATTTTCTTCAACAGCCACGCCATATTTTTCCCCAGGTTGCCCATGGTCTTCATTCCTTCCTCGTCGTCCTCAACCTCACCCGGATGGAGGCCCATGGCGAAGTTCCAGTAGGAGGACCCAGGGACAACCATCTCCTCGATAAAGAAGAAATGGTTGATGGTATCGAAAACGGTGACGGCACCGCCCCGTCTCACCGACACCACCGCGGCGCCCACCTTTCTCGCAAACATGTTGCCGTTGGCGATGGCCACAAGTCCGGCACGGTCAATGACCGCCTTGAGTTCAGTGGTCACGGTGGCAAAATAGGTGGGAGACGCAAGGATTATTCCGTCAGCCTCGTCCATCTTGCCGATGCATTCGTTCACAAAATCGCCCATCACGGCGCATTTGCGATCCCGGTTCTGAAAGCACCTGAAGCAGGCGAGACAGCCCCTCACCTCCTGACCTGCCAGCTGGATCAGCTCTGTCGAGATCCCCTCCTCTTCGAGTTCTCCGAACACCCTTCTCACCGAAATAGCGGTGTTTCCATCCTTCCTCGCGCTTCCATTAATGGCCACAACTTTCATCAGACTCTCCTTTTTGGCAAACATGTTCTTTATTAGAACTCCTTACCATAAAGCTATGGCAACCTGGAGTGGATGGGAAAACAAATCAGGTCCGAGGCTAATGGATCAAGGGTTTTATATTGTTTTTTGTGAACTCTCTGGTACGATGCCGAGGATTACGAAGGACTACTTGCAGGAGGAAGAACCATGAAAAGGACCATTTTCGACCTGTTCGCCAAATCGCCTTTCGGACCTCTCCAGGACCACATGAGGAAGGTAACAGACTGCGTGTCTATGATCCCCGATCTCTATCGCGCGATGGAGGAAGAGGACGAAAACACCTTTCAGACACTCGCGGAGCAGATCAAAGAGGCTGAACACGATGCCGACAAGATCAAGAACGAGATCCGCGGTGACCTTCCCAAGACAATGTTCACCCCGGTGGACAGGGACGACCTCCTCGAGGTCCTTTCCCTCCAGGACAGCATTTCCGATTACGCTGAGGACGTGGCCGTTCTGCTTTCCATGAAAACCCTGCCCTTCCCCGCGACCATCAGCAACGAGTTCTGGAAATTCATGGAACAGGTTATGGTCACGGTTAGCCAGTACGCGACCATAAACGAGGAGATGGACGAGCTCATGGAAGCCTCTTTTGGCGGCGCCGAGGTGGGAAAAGTGGAAGAGATGATCAACAACCTTGGCCGGGAGGAGCACAAGACCGACAGGCTCCAGTATGAGCTTGTCCGGAAACTGCTGTCCATGGAGGACGAACTCGGTACCCTCAATGTGGTCATGTGGATGAAGGTTTTAGAAGCTACCGGCAACATGGCCAACAGGGCCGAGAAGGTCGGCAACCGGATCAGGCTCTTCCTCTCAAAATAGAAAGGGTTCACACCCTTTTTATTTTGAGAGCTGAAGATCGAAACTAACCTTTCGATGATGGATAGAGTAACACGGAGCCAATGTTAGGACTAGAAGCCTGGGTTTTCTGGGTCGCCATAGCAGCCTGCGGTTACATGGCCTGGAACATCGGAGCCAACGATGTGGCCAACGCCATGGGTACATCCGTCGGCTCCCATGCTATTACCATGAAGCAGGCGGTTTTGCTGGCAGCGGTGTTCGAGTTCGCCGGGGCCTTCCTGGTAGGCGGCCACGTTACGAATACGGTCCGCAAGGGGATCGTTTCCACAGAGGTTTTCCAGAGCAGTCCGGAGGTCTTCGTCCTCGGGATGCTTTCGGCACTCTTAGCGGCCGGAGTGTGGCTGAACCTGGCCACCTTCCTTGGTCTGCCGGTCTCCACCACCCACTCCATTATAGGATCTATCGTCGGGTTCGGTCTTCTCGTGGGCGGGGTCTCCGCCATACACTGGGGAAAACTGCTTTCAGTGGTCATGAGCTGGGTCATCTCTCCCCTTTGCGGCGGACTCATGGGATGGGCCACATTCACCTTCATAAAGCGGACGGTCCTTACGTCATGGAATCCGGTGAGGGCAGCCAGAAAAATAGTCCCCATACTCATCTTCCCTGTAGCTACCATCCTGGTCCTGTCCATGCTGTACAAGGGCCTCAAGAACCTGAAACTGGACGTTCCCTTTAACCAGGCCCTTGTAATAGCCCTGCTCGTAGGTGTTCTGGCCCATTTTGCCATGAGGATCATCCTGGCCTACAAACTGAAGGATATACCGAGAAAAAGGACGGACGCCTTCGTTCAGGTAGAAAAGATATTCGCATACCTGCAGATCGGGACCGCCTGTTACGTCGCCTTTGCACACGGTGCCAACGATGTGGCCAACGCCATCGGGCCCTTTGCGGCTATCGTGTCGGTGTTTAAAAGCGGGGACCTGGCCATGAAAGTCCCGGTCCCCCTGTGGGTCCTGGCGTTAGGGGGAGCAGGGATCGTCGTGGGCCTGGGCACCTGGGGATACAAGGTCATAGAGACCATCGGAAAAAAGATAACTTCCATGACACCCTCCCGCGGTTTTTCTGCCGAATTCGCCACTGCCACCACCGTCCTGGTCTGCTCCAAGCTGGGCCTGCCTGTATCCACGAGCCACACCCTGGTCGGCTCGGTCATCGGTGTGGGTCTTGCCCGAGGAATGGCGGCTTTAAACCTCCGGGTCATCCGCAGTATCGTCAACTCCTGGATCATTACCATCCCCGCCGCCGGCATCCTTACAATCCTGATCTATCTCGCTCTTAAAGCTGTTGCTCCTTAAATCCGGCATTAAAACACCTTAATTTCCCTGTTTGTCCTCACAACGATTGTAATTCCTTACTCAAAAGTAATATAATTGCTACCTGTGAAGCCAGAGTGGCCGATCCCCGGACCCTAAATCAAAGCTTGGAGCCATGGCCAGAAAAGACAAAATACTCCAAAGGATCGTTTACGAGGAAAAACCGCACTGCGGTCGCTGCGGGGCGGGGATCGTCGGCGTTATACCCAAATGGCGGGACGAAAAGCCGTTGTGCCGGGAGTGCGCCTTCGAACTTGAGCAAATGAGTTTGAAGCCTGCTGGCAAAATGATCTCTATCGAAAATGGAAAGCCTCTCCTGCCCCCTGAGGAAAAGAAGCAGCGCATCGCACTTATCAGCCTGCTCGGGGTAGTGATCCTGATCCTTCTGATCCGCATCTACACCATCGCCCCATTGCTCCAACCTCCGAAACCCCTTCGAAAGGGATTTGCGGCCACAGACGCCCTCGCCGATAAGTGTATTGAACAGATGTGGAGGCTTTCAAAAGACCTTCAGGAGGGCAAGAAGCTGAACCTTTTGCTCTTTTGTCCCAAGTCGTCCAGACAGTATATAGTAACAGAACTTAAGGATGACACCATCATCAGCTGTCCCACTTCCAGTGAGCACGGGTTGGCGAAACTCACTGTCAGCTTAAGCTCTCCGATCCCCTATGCTCTGGCCAGAGATGAACAATGAAAAAAAACTCCGGGTTCACACTCATAGAGCTTCTCATAACCATGTCGATCCTGGGAATAATTGCGTCCTTCGCCATGCCATCATTCCTCACCACTCTGAACAATGCAAAAGCCACCACCTGCCTCCTGTACAGGCAGAACATCCAGGTCGCCACTGACGTGTACATCAGAATGAACTCCGTCCAGGTGGATGACAGCATGCCCACCCTTGCGACCCTGGTTTCCGAGGGGCTCCTTCCTGTGGTGGATACATGCCCCTCCAATGGGATCTACATATGGAACAACTCTTTATACAAAGGGATCGCCAACCCCTTTTTCCTATACTGCTCCATCCACTTTGCGGCCACTTTGCGGCGCCATAAATAGTGAACCGTGAAGGGTGAAGGGTGACATCAAACGCTCTGTTGTTTGCTGATCGAAATATTATTTTCACTGTTCACTTTTCACCATTTACCGTTCACCGTCCTTCTTCCATTTGCGTTCACCATCCTTGTTATGCGATAATCCGACGCTAAATGCTGGCCAGTTGGCAGAATTGCGTTCACGCGGCATTAGCACCCTGCGCGAATCGATCTACTTATTCAACAGGGAAAAAACCAAACGATAACGAGCTGATTTGACTATGGAAACCACAAAAATGGAAACTACAAAAAATAGAAATCCGGGTTCGGCTCACACCTTCTTTATTCCGGTCATGGGAATCGGATTTACCATTGATACAGCCCTGAAGATCGCAAGGTATGGCGTCTCTTCAGTACTATCTCTGGTTGATGACACCTTCATTCAACAGATGTGTAAATATCACAGCGAGCTGAACGGAGAGCCCTTCAAGGAGATCGGGCGCAAGGAGGAGGATTTCCGCGCTAAACGCACAACCGCGTACCTGAACCTGGTTGATAAACTGGTAAAAAAACAGGTGAAAGAACTTCAGGCCTCCCCCTTCGAGCCGGGCAGCGAAATCACCCGCTATTACGAACTGCTGCCCCAATCCGGGCTCAAGGCAAAGTACAAACAAATGATCGAGACAGAAGATCTGATCGAGAAGGAACAACTTCAGAGTGACTTGCGCCTGGCGGCTGTTCCCGGCACCATCGACGTGAACATCATGACCAAGGTGGACCGTATGAACTACCGAAAGGGCCAGATGCTGGGCCCGGAATACTCCGACACCCGCTCAGCGCTGCGTGGATACGCCAACAGCACCCTGAGTTCCTCCCTAGTCCTGTCCGCTGGTCTTAACCCCCAGCTTTACTCATACATAGCTAATTTTGAGGACTTTTTTCCTGATACAAAGGGCCAACTCAAAAAGCAGGTCGTCCTGAAGGTCAGCGATTACCGATCCGCCGAGGTACAGACAAAGTTCCTGGCCAAACGCGGCGTCTGGGTATCGGAATACCGTATCGAATCGGGGCTTAACTGCGGAGGCCACGCCTTCGCCGCCAAGGGACATCTTATGGGCCCCATCCTCGAGGAGTTTCGGGAAAAGAAGGATAAAATGGTGGAGCAGACCCATGACCACTACATGAAAGCGCTGCCCGACAAATACCGGGCCAACATTGCCGAACCTCACAATGTCCGCCTCACCGTTGCCGGGGGCATAGGAACGGCTGATGAACACCAATTTCTCCTCAAATATTACAATGTTGACAAGGCGGGCTGGGGCACACCGTTCCTCCTCGTACCGGAAGTGACCAACGTTGATGATGAACACCTCCAAAAATTGGCCGATGCCACAGACGATGATGTCTATCTCAGCATGGCATCCCCCCTACTGGTCCCCTTCTGGAACCTGCGGACCTCGGCCAGCGAGGAGGCTCGCAGAAGGTTCATCCTTGAAGGAAAGCCTGGCAGCCTCTGTCCCAAAGGGCACGGAGCTATATTCGACACAGAATTCAGCCAGATCCCCGATTGCGTCTCCGCTCGAAGCTACGTCATGAAGAAGGTTGAAAGCCTTAAGGACAAGGAGCTGACTGAAGAGCAGCGCGAGTGGATAAGGGAGGAAGTGCTGGCCAAATCGTGCATCTGCCACGATCTGTCAGGGGGAGCCACGATCAAACTCGGGATCGACACCAGCGCTACCCCCTGTATCTGCTGTGGCCCCGGTATTGTAAACTTTTCCAGGATCGCCTCCCTCGAAGAGATGGTCGGACACATCTACGGCAGACTTTCACTGCTGGCCAACTCCGACCGACCCCACATGTTCATCAAGGAGATGTCCCTGAATATTGAATTTCTCCGTAAGGAAATAGAAAAGTACAAGTTGGAACTCACCACCAACGGAACGAAATACTTTCAGGAGTTCAAGGAAAACCTGCTCAGCAGTATTGATTATTATCGAAAAACCGCCGAGCAGTTTGTGGAAACAAAACGAACAAAGTTCCTTGATGATCTGAAACTTCAGAAGGAAGCTATTGAAAAACTCTTCGCCTCCTTTCCCATGGAAAATATTACGAAGGCAACGGGGTAGGAACGAATCTCAGATCTCAGACAAAAACCCGGCCTTTCGGCCGGGTTTAATATTTCATGTAAGTTGATCCCTAATATTTGAGATTTGAGGTCTGAGATTTGAGATTCAGTCCAGCTTCACCACCGTCCTGCCTGTAACCTTCCCCGCCAGGATATCGTTGATCTTCCCGTCCAGTTCCTCCAGGGCTATCTCGGTCACTGTTTCTTCCAGATTATCCGGTTTCCACTCACCGGCCAGCCGTTCCCAGACCTTCTTTCTGGGTTCCATGGGGACCTGTACCGAATCGATCCCGATGAGACTGACCCCTCTAAGGATAAAAGGGAAAACGTTCAGGGGAAGATCGGGAGAACCAACAAGACCGCAGCATGTGACCACACCGCCATACCGGGCAGCTTTTATGAGGGCGGCCAACGTCTCGCCTCCCACCACATCCACTGCACCTGCCCAGTGTTCCTTCATCATGGGACGATCGGACCCTTCCAGCACAGCAGCTCTGTCCACAACATTTTTCGCCCCGAGAGATCCCAGATACTCTTCAGCTTCCGGTTTACCTGTCACGGCAGTGACGTTATATCCAGCCTGAGCCAGGATGGAGACCGCCATACTGCCCACCCCGCCGGTGGCACCTGTTACAACCACTTCTCCGTCACCCGGCCTGACCCCTCCGTTTTCGAGCCCCTGGGCGCAAAGGGCGGCGGTAAAGCCCGCGGTACCCAGGGCCATTGCCTCCCTAAGGGTGAGCCCTGGAGGAAGCCTCACCGCCCATGAGGACGGGATGCGAATATACTGCCCGAAACCTCCAGGGGTGTTCATTCCCAGATCATACCCGGTGACGAGGACCTGCTCTCCCTCTTCAAAAGTCCCGTCACCGCACCAGGCAACCTGTCCCGCCGCGTCGATTCCCGGGGTGTGGGGAAACTTCCGTGATACACCCTTGTTGCCTGAGGCTGACAGGGCATCTTTATAGTTGAGAGAAGAGTATTGAACCCTGACCAGAAGATCCCCTTCCGGCAGCGCTTCAACACTCCTTGTGGTGACCTTTCTGATGAATGCCTTGGATCCGGTCTCTTCCACCAGCAGGCAGGAATAGGTTATATCTGTCATGGGGAACCTCCTGTGTGTTTGAATTGCCAATGAACAGGATAAGGGGTTGAAGTGTCAGTGTCTAGGAGTCTGTCGAAAGATGTTATTGTATATTCATGAAAAACAGAGCGAAATTCAAGGGTTATAATCCTGATCAGTTATTTTTACTACCTCCTGACATGAAGGAATGGCTTCCCGGGGACGGCCTGGCGTACTTCATCATGGACGTGGTAGGTGTTCTTGACCTTGACCGGATCTACGCGTCCTATGACGGTTCTGCCGGCGGTCAGCCCCCTACGATCCTGAGATGATGGTGGGGTTGCTACTTTACTCTTACTGCGTGGGAGTGGTTTCCTCGCGCAAGATCGAGCAATCGACCTGGCATTCGGTTCCCTTTCGTGTTCTTGCGGGTAACCGTCATCCGGACCATGACACGATCGCGGATTTCCGGAAGCGTCCTTTAAAAGCTCTTAGCGGTTTATTTGTTGACGTTCTTCGTCTTTGTCAGAAGGCTGGGCTGGTGAAGCTTGGCCATGTAAGTCTGGACGGCACGAAGGTGAAAGCCAACACGTCGAAGCGCAAGGCGATGACCTATGGTCGTATGGTCAAAAGGTCGGCTGCTAACCAACAGCTGCCTTCAATAGAATCACCACGCCCAGAAATATCAAAAGGATACTCAACCCTTTTCTGTAAACTCCCGAATCAACCCTGTTGAACAGGTACGAACCTGCAAACACACCGGTTACAAGGGCGGGGAGGCCAGCGGCGAAGAGCATGAGGACCTCCTTTGTCATTAGTCCTCCACCGGTTTGAACAACACCTGTTACCACGCTTGTAACCAGAAAAAAACCTACAAGGGTAGACTTGATGGGAAGCTTGCCCCACGGCTGCAAGGCCGTGTAGATGATAACCGGCGGCCCGCCTGCGCTGACGCTCCCGCCCAGGATACCGGACAGAAAACCCACAGGCCACGCCCACCCGGCGGCGATCTCCTTCTCAGGAACACCTCTAAACATGAGCCATACTGGAAAAACCAGAAGCACCAAGCCGATCACCAACTCCAGGAAACTGGTGGACATTTTCTTAAGGATAAATACGCCGATCAGGATGCCGGGAACACAAGCGATGAGCAGCGTCCGGACCCTTTTCCACTCCAGGTGCCTGTGTACCTGGAAAACAAGGATCACATTTATGCAGATCCCCAGGAGGACAACCATGGGGACCACCGTTTTGACTCCCGTGAGCATGGTCAGCAAAGGCAGCAGAACCAGGGTGGACCCGAACCCGGTAAAGCCCTGGGTGAACCCGGCGATGAAGATAATGAGGTGGAAGTAAGGGTTTTCAAGCATGGGATTGAATCATTGCATAACCGGGACAGGGGTGGCTAGTGGCTAGTTTGTGTCACTTCGTGTACTTTGTGTTTCATTAAGCATCGCCTTTTATATTAACCAGGATCGCTTCACATAGGTGATGGTTCGCGATGATGATATGAATACATCTGATCCCTTTACAAAGGGCAGCTTCCTCAACACGGTTTGTCACGTTAAAGCCGCAGGCGACAACGTAAATTGAGAGCGAAAGTACGCCATCTTTCCCCTTGTTGAAAATTCCCCTTTTCAGGATTAGTATTACATCTTCAATTTAAACCGCCGGAGAAACCAGACACTTCGTGGAGATTACGTACTTGGGATGATTTCACCTGTTTTTAAAACACGACGAAACGCACAGCGGTGGCGGTTCCTCTACCCACTTATCCTGTCTTCGGCCATCTTCCTGTTTGCCTGCTCTAACCTCATGATGCCAGAACCCGCCGAGCTGGGAATTCCCATTCCCGCCACCTATACCCTTTACGAAGAAACGGCCCCGGCCCCGGACCGCTGGTGGGAGAGTTTCGGTTCGGATGAGATCAACAAGCTTGTCCAGGACGCCATAACCTCCAGTCAGACCCTCAAGGTATTACTCGCCCGCCTTCAACAGTCTGAAGCCCTGGCCGTGCAAGCCGGTGCGGACAAACTGCCTGACCTGAACCTCAGGGCAGGAGCCTCTGAAACGACCCGGAGTACGGGCAGCCAGACCCTTCGGGACAGCTCCAGGAGCCTCACTCTGGTGAGCAACTGGGAAATAGATTTCTGGGGCCGGGTCAGAGCTGAACACAGAACCGCTCTCCTTGAAGTGGAGATCTCAAGGGAAGATCTTTACGCGGCAACCCTCACCCTTTCCGCCGAGACGACCCTGAATTGGCTGGAGATCATTGCCGTCCGCCGGCAGCTGGCGCTTTTCAGGGAGCAGCTCGAGACCAACCGGACGATCCTCGAGCTTATAGAGCTTCGTTACATGAAAGGCCTTGCCAATGTCCTGGACATCTATCAGCAGCGGCAAGTCGTAGCTGAGCTGGAAGCCGGCTTCCCCCAGCTGGAGGCACAACTTCAGACCCTCTACCACAGCATCGCTGTTCTCAGCGGCAAACCTCCCCGCACTGACATGGGAATTACCGCTGACAGCTTCCCTGAATTTCCTGCCCAGCCAGAGACAGGAGTACCTGCTGATCTGCTGTCCAAACGCCCCGATGTCAGAGCAGCGGGTCTGAACTTAAGGGCCGCGGAAAACCAGGTCGCCGCTGCCCGGGCCGGGAGGTTACCCTCTGTAAATCTGTCGGCTACTGGGGGGGTCAGTTCAGATAACCTGGTTGACCTCGTGGAGAACTGGCTCGCCACCCTTGCGGCTAACCTCACCATGCCGATTTTTAACGCAGGTTCCAGCAAGGCTGCGGTAACGAGGCAGGAAAAGATCGTGGAGGAACGCCTGGCCTCCTATGGGCAGATCGTTCTTGCCGCCATGGGTGAGGTTGAAGATGCCATGGTAAGGGAGAACAGCCAGACGAGCTATATCGAGGGCCTGCGCCACCAGCTGACTATCTCCCGTGACGGTTTTCGTGAAGCGGTTTCCCGGTACCGGAAGGGATTGTCCGATTACCTGCCTGTTTTGAGCGCCCTGACCAGCACCCAGAGGCTCGAGCGCAGCATCGTTCAGGAAGAGTTCGAACGGTTCAGCCAGAGAGTGAAACTGCACAGGGCGTTAGGTGGGACGTGGATGTCTCAGGAATTTGAAAAAAAGAACGCAGAACACAGAACGCAGAACGCAGAATAAGATCAAAAGCTATTATCTTTATGCATCTGAGATTTGAGATATGAGATTAAATTTTTGATGACTTCGCAAAAAGTCATCAATGCGCCCCGCGCGGGGCGCCCAAATCAATGACTCACTCCGTAAGTCATTG